>JAQCBQ010000150.1 GCA_027621385.1 Bacteroidota bacterium
AGGAGAGCGAAGAGTGGTGGTTGAATCCTTTGATTGGAAACTCTCACTTTTATTGGATAAATGCAGCCTGGCATTCAGGCTTACATCCAGCCAAGGTATTGGTTTGGATGCTTCAGTATTGGATAAAACTCAACTTGTCTACTTTCGTCGGGCCCTTTCCCAGGGAAACTTATACCCCGAAAATCTTTAACTCCGTATTTATTTTAATTCAGCCCGCGGTAGGGATTGAGCTAGGTAGCGCGCAAAAGGGCAAGAGCTAAGGCCCGCGCGGTGCGGAGGCGACCTTGGGAGCCCCCGCAAACCCGCTGGGCCTCGCTCTTGCCCTTGCGAACTACCTGCGAAAGCCCGTTCGCCGCCCCACTAATATTGTTGACTTTATCTGTACTTTTACACATGGCCTTCTTTGGAAAATCAATTTTTAAAACGCAAGCCCCTCGCAGATTCAACTACCGGCCGATGTATTATGATGTGCGCAACGATACTGAAGCCATGGAAGAACGGAAACAAAAAGCCAAACGGGATGGTGGGCGCGACCCTCTGCTGCATGGAGCAACCATGTATGAACGAATGGCGGGGGTGCACGACAATATACAAGAACCCGAAAGCCAAGCCTGGGAATCGCAAATGATTTGGGCGCGCCGTGCCGGATTTTTAGTCCTAGCCTTAGTCTTGGCTGCAGCGCTTTTCCGTACGTTTTAACCGTTATTCAGCGGGAATCAAAGCACGTTGAGCCGAATCCAGTAGCTCTTGTGTTCTGTCCGCATTTTCGGTTTCTCCATACAGCCGCAAAACGGGCTCGGTACCGCTTGCACGCACCAGCAACCAAGCATCATTGGGCAAAATAAATTTAAACCCATCGGTGGTCTCAATCCGCTCCACCGCCCAAGCTCCAATGCTTGAAAGTCCTGCTTTGCATCGTTCAATGGCCGTACCCTTTTGATTTTCGGTCAAATGAAGATCGCGGCGGTCATAGCTGAAGGGACCAACAATGGAATATACTTCTTGTATCAACTGTTCGAGGGATTTCCCCGATTTTGCCATAAACTCCCAAATCACCAATCCCATCCAGATGCCGTCCCTTTCGGGAATATGCCCTTTAATTGCAATGCCCCCGCTTTCTTCACCGCCAAGCAGTACATCATCGGTCAAGAAATATCCTGTAATGTGCTTAAACCCGATTTGGGTGGTAATCAAGGGTAAGTTGTAGTGTGCGCATAATTTCTCTAGCTTCCTGCTCACAGAAAAAGCAGCTATCACTTTACCTGTCAGTTTCTTGTAGGAAACCAAGTAGTGAATCAGCAAAAGAATAATATGATGGGAATCGACAAATTCGCCGCGGCTGTTGAACAATCCGATTCGGTCGGCATCTCCGTCGGTAGCTAATCCACAATCTATTGCAGAAGTTTGCTGAATTAGATTTTGAAAGTCAAGTAAATTCCGCAGTATGGGCTCTGGCGCTTTGCCGCCGAAAAGCGGATTCCATTCGTTATTTTGATAGCTGAGGGCATCTCCGAAAACAGATTGCATCACAAATTGCCCTGCACCAAACATGGGATTATAGGCGAACTTGAAAGAGCTGTTTCGAATGGCATTTAGATCAAAATTGGCCTGAAGAGATTGAGCATACAACCCCTCCATATCTACTTTTTTATAAGCGTCTTTTCGATGTTTATCGGTAAGTGGATAGGCGGAATCTATTCGATCTTCAATGGCCTGAATGTCTTTAGGTAGAAGTGGCCCCCCAAAATGGCCTTTTAGTTTATATCCATTGTACGATGGCGGATTGTGAGAAGCGGTAATGACCACTCCAAGGCCCGCCTTTAAATGACGGGTTGCCATGGAAACCATGGGCGTACTGACCGGAGCTTCTGCCGCATAGGTGGTTATGCCATGAGCATTAAAAACGGCGGCAGCTTCTTCCATAAAGCGCCTCCCTGCAAAACGGCAATCGAAACCAATGGCAATGATTGGATTAAGGTTGGGTTGTTCCAATAGCCATTTTGCGACTGCCACCGATACCCTATTGACATTTTCAACGGTAAAATCTTCAGCGATAATGGCCCTCCATCCGTCGGTGCCAAAGGTGATTTTCTTCATCGTTTAATTTAGTTTAGAAAGCTCTCTTTAAATCCAACACCACCCGATTGCAATCCATGGCAACTTTTAAACTTTTTGCCTGATCCACAAGGGCAGGGGTCGTTTCGTCCAATTTTTTCATCCAATCGAACAGGACTTTTAGGAAGGTCATCGGTGGAGGAAGGGACAGGAAGTGGATTGGAGCCGGATGCAAGTTCTGGTTTTGTAGCCTTTAGTGGCGCTGGAGCCGGAGTTGGGGCTGGGCGACTAGGAGCTGAAGGACGATCTTGGGCAATTCCTGCACGGAGCAAAAAGGACAGCACCTCATCGTTCAGTTTAGCTAAAAAGGCTTGGAATAAATTAAACCCTTCTTGCTTGTAAATCAACAAGGGATCTTTTTGTTCGTACGATGCGTGATGGCTGCTGCTTTTCAAATCATCCATTTCGCGCAGGTGCTCCTTCCAATGTAAATCAATCAAGGCTAGAATGATGGATTTCTGAATGGTTACTACAATTTCTCGACCTTGGTTTTCGTAAGCCTTTTTTAAGGGTACAGAAATTTGAATCATGCGTTGCCCGTCGGTAAGGGGAACCATAATG
Source organism: Bacteroidota bacterium (assembly GCA_027621385.1). Classification (GTDB taxonomy): domain Bacteria; phylum Bacteroidota; class Bacteroidia; order CAIKAF01; family CAIKAF01; genus CAIKAF01. The sequence goes on from JAQCBQ010000150.1 coordinate 2,677, forward strand.
TTCTCAAATTTAGAGCCTTCATCAAGGTAAACCCGTTCCAAAACTGGCCAAACGGCAGAACGAATGGCCTCCATGCGTCGTTGAAGTCCGGATAAGGCTTGTTCGTGCAGTTCTGCCGATAGTTTTTCGGGCTGCCCTTCAAGGAATTCAGACTCAGACAGGCTTGAATCTACCCCTAACTTCCGAAGGATCTCCATGCGCAATTCTTCCACATCTCGAGAATTGTAGCCAGCCTCAACCACCTGATCGCAAAGGTCATAGAGCATATTTGACACGTCCAGTCCGATGCGTTTCCCGTACAATGCATTTCGACGGCGCTTGTAAATGGCCTCGCGTTGAAGGTTCATAACATCATCGTATTCCAACAAACGCTTTCGAATTCCGAAGTTGTTTTCTTCCACTTTCTTTTGAGCGCGTTCGATAGAACGGGTAATCATCGAGTGGGTAATCACTTCTCCTTCTTTCAGCCCCATTCGGTCCATAATCTTGGCCATGCGTTCAGAACCGAATATGCGCATTAAATCGTCTTCCAACGAAACGAAGAAAACAGAGGAGCCGGGGTCTCCCTGCCGGCCTGAGCGACCTCGAAGCTGTCGGTCAACTCTTCGGCTTTCGTGCCGTTCAGTTCCGATAATGGCTAGGCCACCTGCCTCTTTCACTCCCGGACCCAATTTAATGTCGGTTCCCCGACCGGCCATGTTGGTCGCAATAGTCACTGTCCCGGCCTTTCCTGCTTCTGCAACAATTTCAGCTTCTTTCTGGTGCAATTTGGCATTAAGCACCTGATGCTTTATTCCGGCCATTTTAAGCATGCGGCTCAGCAATTCCGAAATTTCAACCGAGGTCGTTCCCACCAGAACGGGGCGGCCAGCATCCACGTACTCTTTTACCTTATCAATAACAGCGTTGTATTTTTCCCGTTTTGATTTATACACCAAATCATCTTGGTCTTTACGTTGAATGGGGCGGTGCGTAGGGATGACCACCACGTCCAATTTGTAAATATCCCAAAGTTCTTTGGCTTCTGTTTCTGCCGTACCGGTCATGCCCGACAGTTTTTGATACATGCGGAAATAGTTCTGCAATGTAATCGTGGCATAGGTTTGAGTGGCGGCCTCGATTTTTACATTTTCTTTGGCTTCGATGGCTTGATGAAGACCGTCTGAATACCTCCGGCCATCCATAATCCTACCGGTTTGCTCATCTACGATTTTCACCTTCCCCTCCATCACAACGTATTCTGTGTCTTTTTCAAAAAGGGTATAGGCCCTAACCAGCTGATTCACCGTGTGAATGCGCTCAGATTTCACGGTAAAATCCCGCATCAATTCATCTTTTTTCTGAAGCTTTTGCTGAGCATCGGGAATTTGAATGTCAATTTGCGACAGTTCCGCCGCAATATCTGGAATCAAGAAAAAGTTCTCATCGTCGTACCCCTGGCTAATCAGTTGCAGCCCCTTCTCAGTAAGGTCAACCGAATTGCTTTTTTCATCGATAACGAAAAACAATTCGTCATCAATTTTATGCATTTCCTTTTGTTGGTCTTGCAGAAAGTGGTTTTCTGTTTTTTGCAAAATGGCGCGGATTCCTGATTCTGAAAGAAACTTAATCAGAGCCGAATTTTTAGGTAAGCCGCGGTGCGCACGCAGCAGAAACTCCCCCGCCTTCCATTTTTCATCTTTAGTTGAGGTTTCTGTGCTCAGAATGCGTTTGGCATCTGCCAGCTGAACATTAATCAATTTTTTCTGCGCCGTTGCCAATTTTTCCACCAGGGGCTTCAATTGTAGGAACTCCTGATTTTCCCCTCGGGGCGTTGGTCCAGAGATAATTAAAGGCGTTCTGGCTTCGTCAATCAACACCGAATCCACCTCATCAATAATGGCAAATTGATGTACCCCTTGCACCAATTGATCGGGATGCGTTGCCATGTTGTCGCGCAAGTAATCGAATCCAAATTCATTGTTGGTGCCATAAACAACATCGGCGCGATAGGCTTGCCGGCGCGCATCGGAATTGGGCTGATGCCGATCGATGCAATCAATACTCAAGCCATGGAATTCGAAAACAGGTCCCATCCACTCTGAGTCGCGTCGAGCCAAGTAATCATTGACGGTTACCACGTGCACCCCGCGTCCTGAAAGCGCGTTTAGAAAAATGGGCAAGGTCGCCACCAGAGTTTTCCCTTCTCCCGTGGCCATTTCGGCAATTTTCCCTTGGTGGAGGGCCATGCCGCCGATGAGCTGAACATCGTAATGCAGCATATCCCATACAATTTCATTGCCGGCGGCCGACCAACGGTTGGGCCAAACGGCTTGCGCCTGTTCTCCCTCGCCTTCAATTCGGATATATCCTTTCTCTGATGCAATTTTTAAATCAAAGGGACTGGCCTTAACCCGCAATTCAGTATTGTTTTTGAAGCGATTTGCTGTTTCTTTCACGCAGGCAAAGGCTAGGGGGAGTGCATTACTAAGCGCGTTTTTCAACGTTTCCTGCAGCAGCTTTTCCTCTTTTTCTATGCCCTCATAAATGCCTTCCTTCTCTTCGTCGCTCAACGTTTCCGATTCCGCCTTGGCCACCAATTCATCAATGCGTGTCTGGTGCTCTTTTATCTCTTCCCGGATTGAATTTTTAAGTTCTGTAACCTGAGCACGAAAGTCGTCGTTGGACAACTTGGTCAGGGGCTCCCAAAGTTGATTGATTTGCTGAACGAAACCTTCCAGCTCTTTAACGTCTTTTCGATTTTTTCCTCCACCCAGCAATGAGGCCAGAAAGCGATCTATAATACCCATGAGGTTTGCATTTGAATGATGTGCGACCTCAAAGGTAAAGGATGAGAAGGAAAAAGCAGTATAAACGGGCTGATAATTGGGGGCTTAAAACACAAAAAGCACCTTTCGGTGCTTTTCTCAATACTCGTCTTCGTTGAAGAAGAAGTCGTCTTTGGTTGGGTAATCGGGCCAAATGTCTTCAATGGCCTCGAACAATTCCCCGTCGTCTTCTAATTCTTGAAGATTTTCAATCACTTCCATGGGGGCTCCTGTCCGCATGGCAAAATCGATAAGCTCATCTTTGGAAGCGGGCCAAGGAGCATCTTCGAGGTAGGAAGCCAATTCTAAAGTCCAGTACATAATTGATAATCTTTACTTTAACACAAAAATGAAGACATTCGCTCTTCATTTTCCACAAAAGTAACAAAATGAATTTCAAATTTGGAAGAGAAACGCAAACCTTTTGTTACTTTTGTACTCCCGATTGCCCGGGTGGTGGAATTGGTAGACACGCAGGACTTAAAATCCTGTGGCTTCACGGCTGTACGGGTTCAAGTCCCGTCCCGGGTACAAAAGCACCGAATATCTTTTTTCGGTGCTTTTTTTATTTTCAAAATCTTCAGAATGCTTTGACTGCACAGGAAAGTAATA
>JAQCBQ010000151.1 GCA_027621385.1 Bacteroidota bacterium
GGCCACACCCCTAATGCGTACTACCTGGCTCAATCCCTGCCGCAGGCGACTCCAAACATACTACAAACAGGAATGGATTGAAACCTGGAAATTCGGTTGGCGGCCGCTTCTTTTAAATTACATTAAACTCTATCACCGATAAAAACGTGTTGGAACCGTTCGATTTTAAGCGGCTTCCGGCCGGCAACCAAATGGGTAGTTTCCCATCGGGACCAATATTGGCGCAATTAAAATTAAAGGTAGGCTGTGGGTTTCCATAATTCCATTGACTTCCACTGCAGTTGGGCGAGTTCCAATGGTTGTTTGCACTGATGGCATTAAACCCGGTGGTTTCCAACACCAAGGTGATTCCATTGATGCTCATTTCGGCCGAGGTATAATTAAAGCGGCCAGAAGAAGTGGTGGTGGCGTTGAAATAACTGCCGCAGGCCACCAGGCGGTTAACACCAGATAAATTGGAATTCCCGCTGTAGTGAATGCAAGCATTGTAGTATTGTTCAAAGCCAAAATAGGCAACAACCTTCCACACCTTTCCTTGAGGTACAGTATCTTCCTGTTGGCTAATGAGTTTAACCTGGTTGAATTCTAGGCTTCCCTGAGCATTCAGGTGAAGGGAGGTTAAAAAAAGGGATAGAATAACTAGGCTTGAGAACAACGTCTTCATTATATCGGAGATGAATTTTGGGAAAAGTACAAATAAAATAGAGTCCGTTAAAAAGCAGAAATGGAGCTTCGTTTTGACTGCGCTTGCGGTAGGGATTGAACCGGGTAGCTCTGCGGCCTGAACCTGTATTGCCACCTGAGCTACGCAGGCGACCTTGGGAGCCCGTGCAAAGCCAGTGTGGTAAACAGGTTTAGCTGCAGACTACCGGAGAAAGCCCGGCTACCGCCCAAAAAACAGGTTTAATTGCCCATATCGGAGAGAAATTTTACCCGAAGAACCCGCAATTCATCTTCGGAATACACGTCTCCATACTCGTCTATGAGCACTTGAATATCAGCATCATCAGACTCTCTGAGCAAATCATAAATGCCTTCCAACTCATCGGCATCGGTCAATTTGCCCACGTAGTAATCCAAATCGAGACGAATGCCGGCCTGAACAATGGCTTCCAGCTCGTGGATAAGTTCTGCGAGTTCCAGGTCTTTATTTCTGGCGATGACATCGAGGGGGATTTTCCGATCGATGGATTGAATAATGGCCACCTTAATGGCTGATTTATTGGCAACCGACTTAAACCCGACATCCATGGGTCGATCGATTTCGTGTTCTTCCACATGCCGAGCAATCAGTTCTACGAAGGCCTTTCCAAATTTCATGGCTTTGCCTTCTCCTACACCGCTGACCTGTTTTAGCTCTTCCATGGTAATGGGGTACGCTGTGGCCATTTCTTCCAAGGAAAAATCTTGGAAAATGACAAAAGGAGGTAGATTTCGTTGCCGGGCGATTTGTTTTCTTAGGTCGCGCAGCAGAGCCAGCAGTAGAGCATCTAAGGCAGAGCCGCCTTTTGAGGGTTGATTGGTTAGGTCGTCGGATTGAAGTCCCGCAAAATCTCGGTCCTTAAAAAAATCTATAGAGAACGGTGATTCGATGAAGGCCAGGGCTTTTTTAGAAAGCATAAGCGTTCCGTAATGTTCCACTTCTTTGAAGAGGAAATCGTGAACCAGTGCTTGCCTCATGACGGCGAGCCAGTAGGTATCGGGCTGAGCCTTGCCTTGACCAAACTGAGGGAGTTCAGTGTGGCGGTAGGTTTCGGTGTGGTTGGTTCGGCGGCCTTGCAGCACATCTAGCACCTGAGCCATTTTATACTTGCCTTTCATGGCAAGCAGAGTATCGAAGAGCAGCAACAGGGCCTCTTTTGCCGGGAAGGTTTCTTTGGGGTGGGCGCAATTGTCGCACATTTCCTGGCAATTTTCGGCCTCAAAATGTTCCCCGAAGTAATGCAACAGAGCTTGCCGGCGGCAGCCACCGGATTCGGCGAAGGCCACCACTTCTTGAAGGAGCAATTTATGTATTTCTTGTTCTGCCAGGGGTTTACCGGAGAGTAGTTTTTCCAGCTTTACCACATCGTTGTAATCGTAAAAGGCCACACAGATTCCTTCGCCTCCGTCTCGGCCGGCTCTTCCTGTTTCCTGATAATAGCTTTCTAAACTTTTAGGTATGTCGTGGTGAATAATAAACCGGATATCGGGTTTATCGATGCCCATTCCAAATGCGATGGTAGCCACAATTACATCCACTTCCTGATGCAGGAACAAATCTTGGTGCAGGTTGCGGGTTTTGCTATCCAATCCGGCATGATAAGGTACAGCGGAAATACCGTTCAATTGGAGCAATTCGGCAATTTCCTCCACCTTTTTTCGGTTTTGGCAGTAAATAATGCCGGATTTTCCGGAATGTTGGCGGATAAAGCGAATGATTTCTTTGTTGATCTCGACCTTTGGCCGAATTTCGTAGTATAAGCTGCTGCGGTTGAACGAATCTTTAAACAGAGTAGCGTCAGACATCCCCAGATTTTTCAGGATATCGTGCTGTACTTTGGGAGTAGCTGTGGCGGTCAATGCGATAATGGGAGCCCGATCAATTTCTTCGATAATGGCTCGCAGGCGGCGGTATTCAGGTCTGAAATCATGACCCCATTCGGAGATGCAGTGCGCCTCATCGATGGCGAAGAACGAAACCTGAATGGAATGTAAAAAATGAATGTTTTCTTCTTTGGTGAGCGATTCGGGAGCCACGAAGAGCATCTTAGTCTTTCCAGAAACAATATCGTGCTTCACCTTTTCCCGTTCTCCTTTAGAAAGTGAACTGTTGAAAAAGTGGGCTACACCTTCCTGTTCGCCAAAGCCACGAATGCTATCCACTTGATTTTTCATCAGCGCAATCAGCGGGCTTACAATAATGGCAGTTCCTTCACTTAATAAGGCGGGCAATTGATAACAGAGACTTTTTCCCCCGCCTGTGGGCATAATGACAAACGTATCTTTTCCGGCAAGCACATTTTCAATGATTGACTTTTGCTGTCCTTTAAACCGATTAAACCCAAAAATGCGCTTGAGCGACTCTTCTATTCCTGCTGTGTGTTCGACGTACGACATAACTAATATCAAAAGGCCTTCTTCATCTTTAATCCAAAAAACATTCGTTCAACCCAGAACCGAATTTATGTTCTAAGATACAAACAAAATCCTCAATCGAGGGTGATTTTCTAATCTTTTATTAACAATTTTAAAATAAGAACACCCAATCACCTATTGAGAGGAGAAAAAATTGAACGCTCACATTTGATTCCATTTTTAAGTGATTTTATTTTTTACAACCCTTTGCTGTTAATTTATTTTAAATTTTTTTATCTTAGACTCACTTTTGTTTTAACAAACTGACGACCAATGTCATTAATGTAACATTTTCGCCCATGAAAGTACGCCTACGCCATCTTTTCGCAGCAAGCCTGTCTATCACCTTTCTCCAGTTAGAAGCTCAATGTCCGACAGTTAGTGGAAACACCTCTCCCACCTGCGGGCAAACAACAACTTTAACTGCCAGTGGAGGAAGCAGCTATCAATGGTTTCCCAACAACCAAGGAACAGGCAATCCGCTGAGTACTTCGGCGAGTTTTACCACTCCGCCGATTACAACCTCAACTACCTATTATGCTGCATCTCCGGGAGGAACCAGCAATGTCAGTGGGTTTAGCAGCTGCTATGCCACCAACAATTGGTCTTTGTCTCAAACGGGCAATGCCAATGGCAACGTAAATACGGGCAATGCGCCTACCAGCATTGTCTTTACTGGTCCCAACAATGTCAGTGGAGGGGTGTACACCCGGTATCAAATTACCATTCCTGCCACAGGCACGTTATCGTTCAACTGGAGTGTGCAGCATTTTGATTGCTGCAGCTACGATTATTTTGGGTATACTTTAAACGGAGCCAATACTGCCTTAACATGGGGTAGCGGAAGTGGTTTTACGAGCATTGCCGTTTCGGCCGGCTCTACCTTTTCATTTACTGGCTATACCACCGACGGTTGCTGCGGCACGTTCAATGCCACCATTTCAAATTTCTCGGCTCCCTGCCAAAGCCTTTGTTTTACTCCGGTGGTTGTAAATCCCAGTCCAATTGCGGCTCCCGTGATTGGATATGTTGGAAATTCGGTGCTCTGTACCGGCACTACAGTGACTCTAAATACCAATCAAAACTCCGGAATCACCTGGAGTACAGGAGCAACTACTCCTACCCTTACTGTTAATACGCCCGGAACCTACTCTGCCACCTACACCGATGGAAATGGTTGTACCAGCAATGCCTCCAATCCGGTGGTGTTGAATTTATTTCCAGGTCCCAATCCGCCCATCATTAATAATCTGACCCCATTGAGCGGTTGTGCCTACGACACCACATTGTTGCAAGCCAGCTTAATGAATGGCATTACCTGGAGCAGTGGCGATACCGGTCAAACGATTTCGGCCATCGTACAAGGCACCTACACCGCTACGGTTACAGATTCCAACGGGTGTATTTCTGCCCCCTCTAATGCGCTAAACGTTTCTATTAATCCGGCCCCCATTATTTCCTCGGCCAGTACTCCCGATATCTGTTTGGGATTGACCACGCCATTCAATGCCAATATTCAGCTGGATACCACCAACAACCCCAACCTTTCATCTGTGGCTTGGTCGTTTGGCGATAACAACACCGGAAATACGCTCAATAGTCCTCACACCTATGCCAATACCGGAAGCTATCCCGTCAGCCTGATTGTAAGCACCAATCATGGCTGTAGCGACACCCTGCAAACCACGGTTTTGGTCAATCCAAAACCATCCATTGGCAGCACCACCGGAGCCGCCGTCTGCCATACCAATGCCACACTGTTCAATCACAGCACTACGGTAGCCAATGTCAATGGGGCTCAAGTGAATGGATTTGCTTGGACCTTTGGCGACGGAAACCAAAGCGGATCTACGGCGCCCAACCACACCTATGCTCAACCCGGAACCTATCCCGTACAACTGATTGTTTCTACCAACCATGGCTGTTCTGATACCGCGACCTTAAGCGCTGTGGTGAATCCAAACCCCGTAGTGGGCTCTGTATCCATCCCCTCAGGTTGTCAAGGTGCGGCCACGGCTCTAAACACCAACGTGTCTGTGGCCAATGTCAATGGGGCCCTTATTTCCTCTACCGTCTGGACCTCTGGCGACGGTGGAAATGCCAATGGGGCTCAAACCACCTACAATTATGCTCAGCCCGGAACCTACAACGCCTATGTGGTTGCCACAACCAACCACGGTTGCACCGACACTTCTTTTGGCTTGGCAGTGGTCAATCCCACACCTCAAATCAACAGTACCACCTTCCCTGATGTTTGCTTCGGAAATCCGACGCTGTTTCTGCAGAATTCTTCCCTTGCCAATGTCAATGGTGCTCAAATTACAGGATACCTGTGGACCTTCGGAGATGGAACTACCAGTCCTTCCATGAATCCTACCAAAACCTATGCTCAAACCGGAGCATTCCCCGTTAGTTTTACCATTCAAACCAACCAAAACTGTCCTGCTGTATTCCATGACACCGTGTTGGTGAACCCCTATCCTGTTATCAACAGTGTATCTGCAGCTGATGTTTGCCAGGGAACGCCAAGTTCGTTTGTGCAAAACAGCTCGGTGCCTCCGGTCAATGGTTCTATTGTAAATGCGTATCAATGGGATTTTGGTGGAGGAAACACCAGCAATCAGGCCAACCCCAGCTTCAGCTATGCCAATCCAGGAACCTACATCGCCAATGTAACTGTTACTACCAACTACGGCTGCAGCAGCAGTTCTTCCGGCCCGGCCATTGTGAATCCGAACCCCGTCATCTCCACCATGAACGTAGCGGACGTCTGCCTTGGGGTTAGCAACGCCTTCAATGCTTCTGCCTTTGTTGCTCCTGCCAATGGTTCAGTCATTGCCTCAACCAACTGGGATTTGGCCGACGGAAACCAAAGTGCTCAAACCAACTTTAGCCATGTGTA
>JAQCBQ010000152.1 GCA_027621385.1 Bacteroidota bacterium
CGCTGAAGACATCGGCAATCCGGGTCCCGACTTCAGGCATGGCTATGGGCGTGTGAATTTGCGCAGGGCCTACCGGGCCATGCAAAACAATTGGTATAGCTACGATTCTCTGGATCAGGCCCAAACCCGCAGCTTTAGCATTCAAGTTCCGGCCAACCTGCGCGAAATCAGGGTGATGACCTATTGGCAGGATAAACCCGGACAGGTGTTGGCAGCCCGCGCCCTAGTCAATGATTTAGACATGACCGTTACCGATCCCAATGGCAACGTATATCAGCCCTGGGTGCTCAACCCAGCTCCAAACAGCACTACCTTAAACCAAAATGCCACCCGAAGCCGCGATTCCCTGAACAACATGGAGCAAGTGACACTGCTGACTCCCACCCCGGGCACCTATACCATTACTGTCAGCGGATTTGCCGTTCCAGAAGGCCCTCAAGATTTTCATGTGGTATGGGAATTGCTGCAGGAAGAACTGGTGGTGGTGTATCCTGCCGGTGGAGAAGGACTAAGTCCGGGCACGCAAGAAACCATTTATTGGGATTATTATGGGGCTCCGGGCGGATTCAGTTTGGAATACTCAACCAACGATGGCAGCACTTGGACTACCATTGCCAGTACGGCCAGTACCACCCGAAATTACACTTGGACCGTTCCGAATGCATTGAGCGGAAAAGCGCGCGTACGGGTTAGCCGAGGAAACCTATCTGACATGGGCGCGGCTCCATTTTCCATTATCGGAGTTCCCAGCGGCTTGGCGTTTGATACCATTTGTCCCTATTCCGTGCAATTGAAATGGAATGCCGTAGCCGGAGCCACCAGGTACGACGTATTTATGCTGGGACAACAGTATATGGATTCGGTGGGAACCACCAGCGGAACCAGCATGACCATCGCCCCAGTGAATACCGCTCAGGCCAATTGGTTTTCGGTACGCGCCAGAGGAAGCAATGAGGCCGTAGGAACCCGTGCACGTGCCATTCGCCAAAACCCCGGTTGGGGCCCCTGCACACCAGTGTACGATTTGGCCATGGAAGCCGTTGTCTTCCCCTTTGCGCCCAGCAGCCCCTCTTGTTTTAACCAGCAAGGGCCATCCGTTCAATTGAAAAACCGGACCTGGACCGACTTTGTAAATGTTCCCATTCATGTACTGGCCAACGGACAAGTGTACACCGATACTCTTGACTTTTTAGGCCATCAAAAAGATACCGTATTTGTTTTCAATACTCCATTGGCCTCCATGCTGAGCGGCCAAGGTCCACATAGCCTTGTTTTCTGGCACGACGAACCCAGCGACAATGTCAACATCAACGACACCCTGCATCACAGCTTCAGTTGGGACGGGCAATCGGCCTATGCCTTACCTTGGAGAGAAGATTTCGAAAACCAAGCTTTTTGTCCTCCCCTTCCCTCTTGCGGTACTGCCCTGTGCAACCTCAGCAATGGAATTTCAAATCTGCCCAACGGTCAGGGCGATGACATCAACTGGCTGGTTTGGTCGGGGCCTACTCCGACCTCGGGTACCGGTCCCATTCAAGATTTTTCAGTAGGCAACCCCAACGGCAAATACGCCTATTTGCATGCCTTCAATTGCAGCAATCAAATTGGAGCCTTGGAATCTCCATGCCTGGATTTGAGTCAGGCCCAACGCCCGTACACCATGTTGGCCTATCATTTGGATTCAGCCAATTCCAATTCCGTTCACATGGATGTATTCGCGGCTGGTCGTTGGCATGAAAATGTGGGACAGTATCAGCAAGGCAACCAGAACTGGCAAACCGACACCCTGTCTTTAATGGCTTTTGTTGGAGAACCTATTTTAATTCGATACCGAGGCAAAACCGGCAGCAATGGGCTGGGCAGTCCTGCGCTCGACTTACTTCGGGTGAGTGATTTTAATCCCGGCATTCAAGTGAACGATACGTTGTGCCTAAATCAGGCGGCCACCATTCAAGTGGGCGGAGATGGGATCTTGTCCGACTGGCAATGGCAATTTGGCCCGAACGCCAACCCGATTTCCTACAGCGGAGAAAATCCCCCATCTGTCGTGTTCCAGCAAACAGGAATTCAAACCATACAACTGCAAGTTCAGGGCCATGACAGTTCAACCAGCGTTCAGCGCCAGGTGGTGGTCATCGATCTACCTTCGGCAAACTTCAGCAGCAGTCAAGGCATGGGCGGAGCCATAACTTTAAATGCCTCGGGCTCAGGAATTGGAAACTACACCTGGTGGATTGGCAACAATCCGCCCCAGTGCTGCGATTCCATTGTTAACACAACGCTGGCAATGGGGACTTACCCTGTCACCTTGGTGGTTGAAAACCCCTGTGGCAGCGATACCGTTAAAAGCGATTTGCTGGTGTTGGGCCTCAACGATTGGGAATCGGCCGGATTTTCACTGTACCCAAACCCCAGTACCGGTGGGCAAGTGCGCTTGGCCTTTACCGATGCTACTGTAGAACAGGTAGCCGTATATGACGGACGAGGAAGGCAGCTTCAGCTCCTTTCCATAGCACCGGGTCAATCTGAAGTTCAGATTCAGGGCCAATGGTCGGCCGGCATGTATGTGATTCGCGTTCAAACTGCCGATCGACACTACCACTTGCCCTGGATTGTGCATTAACCGATTGAACAAGGTTGTTCAGGCAACATGCTCATGGCCAACTCTTGGCAAACTAAATTGGCAAAACCCCATTCAGCCCAGCTAAAGCGGGTGGAGAAACCCATGATGGGTATGCCTGCCGGAAGCCTGATGTACATATCGACACCGGCAGAAATCGAAGCCTATATTTCAGCAATTCCCCGGGGAGTTTGGGTGGATGTATCCACGTTAAGGAAGGATTTGGCACAAGCCCATGGCGCCGATTGGACCTGTCCTTTAACCACCGGTATTTTTTTACGAATCCTAGCTGAGGCGCATGTTGAACGGGTTCGGGAAGGCCTATCCAAGGAATCCATTTGTGCATTTTGGAGGGTTATTTCTCCGAACAGTCCGCTGGCGAAAAAGCTCAGTTGTGGCCCGGAATTTATTCAACAAAAACGCCAAGAGGAAGAAAGCTAACCCAACTTCTTAAAAAAGCTGGAATGCAGTTGGGAACTGGAGGGGCCCGCGGCAGGGATTGAACCGGGTAACCCGCAAGCCGGACCGGCGCAGGGCAGCGCGTGGCGAGGAGGCGACGTCAGGAGCCACCACAGCCCGCAGCTGCCCCGTCCGGCCCGGCGCGGATTACCGGTGAAAGCCCGTCAGCCGCCCAAAACACAGCCCAAATCGAACCAGAAATGCACAGCCCCATTCCCCGGATTTTTTTGAACATGGGCCGGCAAACCTTGATTTCGTTGTACCTTTAAGCCTGCCTAAACCAGGGCCAAGGCGGCCAACACCCTAGGCAAGGCCATGAAGCATGAAGGAATTTATTTATGTTCAAGTCATTGTGCCACAGGCCTTACCCGGCTTGCTGACCTATAAAGCGCCGGTCGAGCTGGCCGAAAAACTAGTGCCCGGAGCTCAGGTTATTGTGCCCCTGGGCCGATCAAAATTGCTGACTGCTGTTGTTCATAGTCAAACAGAACCTCCGGAAGAATTCCCCCTTGAAAAAATCCGCTTGCTGGCCGATGTGCCCAACGACGATCCGCTGGTGCATCCTGCCCAGCTCACGTTGTGGGAATGGATGGCTCATTATTACTTGTGCAGCCCCGGCGAAGTGATGCAAGCCGCCCTGCCTCCCGGACTAAAAAACCAGTCGAGGCAAATGATTCGACGCATTCCCGGCGCCTTTCCCAACCCCGAAGAACTGAGCGATAAAGAGTACATTCTGTGGGAAGCCATGACCATTGCGGAAGAGATTTCCATGGGTCAGGCGGCACAAATAGTTCAGCAAACATCGGCGGCCCTGCTGGTTAAATCATTGATGGACAAAGGATTGGTGGTGGTAGAGCTGGAAATGGAAGCCCGCTTCAAGCCCAAAACCAGCGCATACCTTGAATTGCCCGAGGCCCTGAAAACCGAAAACGAACTCAGGGCAGCCCTGAATTCCTTAAGTAAGGCTCCAAAGCAATTGGAAGTCATGATGGTTTTTTTGCAGCTGACCGAAGCCTTTGCCCGCAAATTCATACCGGTACGAAAATCGCTGCTGCAAGAAAAAGTAGGACAGGCCGGAGCCGCCATTTCAGAATTGCTGAAAAAGCAGCTTTTGGTGGAAAAACTCGTGGAAGTGGGTCGGCTTCAAGCCCATGAACGCCCCGAGCAAGCCGAAGTGCTGCTGAATGAAGAACAGAAAAAAGCCCTGTTGGCGATTCGTGCGGCAGCGGCCGAGTTAAAACCGGTGCTGCTGTACGGCATCACCGGATCGGGAAAAACAGAAGTGTATTTTGAGTGCATTCAAGAAACCCTTGATGCAGGTAAGGATGTGCTGTTTATGGTGCCTGAAATCGCGCTAACCACTCAGTTGATTGACCGCATTGCTCAGCGGTTTTCAGGCTTGGTTGGGGTGTACCATTCCCACATGTCAGAAGCCGAACGGGTAGAAGTGTACCGCTCCATGCAACCGGGCTATTTGGGACCCAATCCAGCACCCCGAATTGTGGTCGGCACCCGCTCCAGTTTGTTTTTACCGCATGTAAATCTGGGCCTAATTGTGGTGGACGAAGAACATGACCCCGGGTACAAGCAGACAGACCCTGCGCCCCGGTACCATGGCCGCGATACGGCGCTGTGGCTGGCCAGAAACCGAAAAATCCCCATTCTATTGGGCTCGGCCACTCCCTCCTTGGAATCATGGGTGAATGCCCAATCCGGAAAATACGCTCTAGCCACCCTATTGAGTCGGCATGGGGAGGTAAAATTGCCGCTGATGGAAGTGGTAGATATGGGTAAAATTCAATGGGAAAAAGGCCAAGACCGCAGCATTTCTGCCCCATTGATTCAAGAACTGCAGCAATGCCTGGCCGAACGGCAACAGGCCATTTTATTTCAAAACCGTCGGGGCTTTTCGCTGTTAATGAAATGCCTGGATTGTGCCCATGTGCCGCAGTGCGAACACTGCGACATCTCGTTAACCTTTCATAAAAACAGCGGAGAAATGCGCTGCCATTACTGTGGCTATGCCATTCCAAAACCATATTCCTGTCCGGCATGCAAAAGTACCCGCTGGATTGAAATGGGGTTTGGCACGGAAAAAGTGGAGGAAAGGGTGGCCGAATTGCTGCCCAAAGCCAGGCTAGACCGCTTGGATTTAGATACCACCCGCCGTAAAAATGCCTTTAAAGAAATCTTGCAGCGCTTTGCCGAAGGACAAACCGATTTTTTAACCGGCACTCAAATGGTCACCAAGGGGTTGGACTTTGACCGCATGCACCTGGTGGCAGTGCTGAATGCCGATGGCTTGTTGTATTTTCCTGATTTCCGGGCTCAGGAACGGGCATTCCAACTGCTGGAACAGGTCAGCGGCCGAGCCGGGCGCCGGCAAAAACAAGGCAAAGTACTCATCCAAACCTATTCTCCTGCCCACCCCGTAATTCGTGCCTTGTTGAACCACGATACCTTGGGCTTTTACCAGCGGGAATTGGACGAACGAAAACTGTATGCTTACCCTCCATTTACACGCTTGGTATATTTGAACTTCAGGCATGCCAACGAACAGCGATTGCATCAGGTTTGTCAGGAAGTGAGCCGCCACCTGCGGACCTTTCCCGATTGGAATGTGCTGGGTCCCGAAGCTGCCGGCCCACGCAAGCTCCGCAACAAGTACCACTTGCGAATCATCCTGAAAATTGCAAAAAATCAATCCATTGATGCCCTGTGGAACTACCTTCAAAAAGAGGCAGCGTGGATAAAATCACTACCCTCTGCCCCTGAATTCCACTTTGATGTTGACCCTTTGGGATGAAAAAAACACCTCCTAACTTGCACACCCAAGCTGCAACTACATTCCCTCTGTGCCCTTTGCGCCGACTTGGAGCCCTCTGTGGTAAAAAACCAAGCCCGCACTAAAAAATACCATCCCATGTTTAAA
>JAQCBQ010000153.1 GCA_027621385.1 Bacteroidota bacterium
CAAGCTTCACCTATCCGCCAATCCACCAATAAATGCTTGACTAAAAACCCCGCCACAACCATTCGAACTCGGTTGTGCATAAATCCGGTGGCCAAGAGTTCCCGCATGCCCGCATCCACAATAGGGTAACCCGTTTGCCCTTGGCACCACCGTTCTATATCCTCTTCTCTGTTCAACCAGGGTATGGCATCGTAGGCCGGCTTAAATGCCCGATCTACCACCCTTGGATGGTGCCATAATACATGCATAAAAAATTCACGCCATGCCAGTTCTTTTACAAAGGTCTCACTCTGCTGAACCGCTTGCCGGTACAGGTCGCGAATGGAAATGGTGCCAAATCGCAAATGAACACCCAACTTACTGGTGGCATCCAAGGATGGCGTATTTCGCGTTTCTGCATACTCTCTAATAATATGATTACCAACCTCTTGGGCAGGAAATTGAAAATCCGTTTTTTCAAATCCCATGGCTTGCAGTGCAGGCAGCTGACCAAATCCTTCCGCCTGTACCCAGCCTCCTTGAACTGTTTCAGATGCATCCCGAGGCTGTAAGCTGACCCTTGCTGCCCGTTCCAGCCATACGCGGCTGTAAGGCGTGTACACCGAATAGGGGCCACCGCTTCCGGATTGGATTTCATCCGGCGCACACATGACCTGATCTTTAAATAAATGAAATTCAGCTCCTTTTGATTTCAACAACTCTGCCACCCGGGCATCCCGCTGACGCGCATAGGGCTCATAATCTTCATTGGCAAAAACCTCTGCCGGATGGAGACGCTCCAGCAGCAATTTCCACACGTCCAACACATCGCCATGCACCACATGCAGGGTGCCTCCCCTTGCTTTAATTTCATGCTGCAGTCGCTGCAACTGAAGATGAATAAAGGCCACCCGCCGGTCGGTTTTATCCTGCAATCGCGATAAAATCTGTGCATCAAAAATAAACAGGCCCATTGTCCCACCGCGGCTCAGCGATTCAAACAGCCCATGATTGTCATGCAGCCTCAAATCGCGGCGAAACCAAAAAATGCGCTGAATATGCTCCATGCTCATAGAATGCAATTTCCGGAAACTTGTTCATGGCCAGGCAAAAAAAAGTGAATTTAGGGGTAGATTTTGGGCGGCCATTCCGGCTATCACAGGTAGTACGCAGCCAAGTGAAGCGCCTGCTGTGGCCGCAAAGTGGCTCCTAAAGTCGCCCTTTCCGGTCACGCAGCCTGCTTCACTTGGCTTTGCGCGCTACCTTGTTCTATCCGGGCCGCCACCCCCCGAAAGGAATTGCGGCAAGGTAGATTAAATTTATTTCAAGTCAAACAAGGAATTCTCCAGGCCATGATTGACTTTGGCCTCTTTGAGAATGAAGGTCAGATTCATGCCCTGAATGCTTTGATCCAACTGATGGGGCACCAATACGCCATTCACAGGTTGATACCGAGAATACAAGGTGCTACCCATGGCCGAATTGGTTTTCAATAACAAACCGGACTCTTCGCTATACCAACGCGTATCTACGCTGCCGGAAGGCCCCGTAAATTTCATTTGATAACAGCGTTCTCCATCCACTAAAATCATACCTTGCAGCTCAGCAGTATACCCATAATCTGAGAAGCTAGCTTCAAATACCGGTTGCAATTGAGCCAGCATTTCTTGAATATCAGCAGGCTCCATGGCTTTTTCTCCTTCCGGACTCACGGTAGTTCCCTTCTTGCCGTTCACCACTGCCTTTTGGGCCACTTGTCCCATCTGCTTTACTACCATTCGACCCTTGTCTGGACCTTTAAAATCCGTTTCCATTTCGAGGGTAAAGCCTTGTATGGAAGCTTCCGCCTTTTGAGAAAATTCTTTAATGCCTTTGATGTTGTCCTTACCTCCAACCACTTGAATGAATCGGTCTACCACCGTTTGAGCTGTAGTTCCTTCCGGCGCAGGAGCCAAACTGCCGGCTTTCCGTCCAAAGGCATCAAAAAACTCGATTTTACCATCGGCATCATAGGGCAGCAATCCCGATTCAATGCTGTCTCTGCGGCCAACCACAACCAAATTGTAGCTGAATGGTTTTACATAATTCAACGCGGCATTTTGGATGTCTTCTTGGGTCAGGTTTGCTAGGTTCGTCAAATAATCCTGATAGTAGGTTGCAGGCAATTTATACCTCTCCGCGTTAATGGCGAATCGGGCAATGGTTCCGGGATCTTCCAGAGAGCGAGCAAAAGCCCCGGTAATTTCGGCCTTGGTTCGATTAATTTCATCCATCGAAATGGGTTCGTTGACAATTCGATTCATTTCGGCCACCATTTGATACACGGCAGAATCGGTCACCGAGTTCCGAACTTCAGCGGTAATGGTGAATGTTCCTTTCACCGCATCGGGAGAAATCGATGCATACGAACCGTAGGTGTATCCATGCGTTTCCCGAAGGTTTTTAAACAACCTGCCGCTCATTCCTCCACCTAAAATATTGGTCATCACACGAACTGCGATGGCATCGGGGGCTCCGGGCTTTAAATCGACCGGATAGGTTAATCGGATTGAACTTTGTACGCTGTTGCCCCGGTCGTACATGAACACCTGTGAAGCTTGAGGTGCCTGAGCATCGGGGAATTTTCTGCTGGGCAATTTTTCTCCCTGCCATTTCCCAAAGGCTTCCTCTGTTAAGGCCTTTGCCTCGGCCAGAGTAATGTCACCAACAATGGCCATATACGATGATTTTGGACTAAATACCTGACCGTACATCGTCCGGATGTCTTGAAGTGTAATGGCCTCAATGGTTTTCTTATCGGTTACCTCTCCATAGGGGTGTTGAGCTCCAAAATTGGCGACACCGGCAATGTTGCTGGCAATTTGACCGGGGTCATCTTGCTGCGAGGCCAATCCGGAAAGGGATTCCTTTTTAATGCGTTCGAGTTCCTTTTCTGGAAATGCAGGTTGCATGACGACTTCAGCCATGATGTTCAACATTTCTTTTTTATTCCGCGAAAGTCCCGAAGCGAACGCATATCCTGCTCCAGCTTGAATGGAAGCTCCAAGCATGTCGATTTGTTCATCCAATTCCACTTTTGACCGTTTTGTTGTGCCGGCCATGATCATGGAGTTAAACAATTCAGAAGTGCCCGCCTTTTCCCCTTCCAGGATGGGATCTACTTCTACTTGAAGCGAGAAGGTAACCACTGGCAGTTTATGGTTTTCAACCACAAACACGCGCAATCCATTTTTTAATTTAAAGGACTGATAGGTTCCAAGTTTAATTTTTGGAGCGGGACCTGCTTCTGGAGCTTTGCTGCGGTCAATTTGAGCCGAAAGCCCACCTGCAAATAAAGAACATAAAAGGGCCAGTACGAATGTTGAATACGCTTTCATAGGTTGCACTTAATTGGATGGTTGAGGTAAATAATACAACACTACCCGATTTTCCTTAACCAGGTATTGGTTGGCTACCCTCTGAATATCTTGTGAGGTAACCGAGCGGTACCGATCCATTTCGGTGTTGATTAAATTGGCATCTCCGTAGTATACATGGTAATTCGCCAGATTCTCAGCGATTCCCGCCACCCGTTGATTTTGCTCAATAAATGAAGTTTCGATTTGGTTGATGATTTTTGTTTTTTCTGTCTCGGAGATTAGCTCCGTTTTTAATCGCTCTACCTCTTCGTCCATAGCCTTTTCAAGGTCAGCAGGACCCGTTTCCTGGTTGCAAATACCCAAAGCAATAAATACCCCTGGATCCTCTAAAGGGAAAGGAAAGGCAAAAGTAGCGATGGCTTTTTGCTGTTCGTAAACGATGGATCGGTTGTATCTGGAACTGCCACCACCCGACAACAAGGTCGTTAACACCTGAAGCGCATAATAATCTGGGGTTCCTTGAGCAGGTATGCGGTAGGCTTGCACAACAGCGGGCAGCTGAATCTTATCAAAAACAGTATCTCGAATCTCCTTACCTAAGGGTGGCTCTACTACTTTTGGCCGCGGAATCTCTCGAGTTCCTTTGGGTATTGAACCAAAGTACTTTTCGATCAATTGCTTGGTTTTCTCAATGTCTAAATCGCCCGCAATTGAAAGTGTAGCATTTTGAGGTACATAAAACGTTTTATAAAATTCCATAAACTCCTCCAGCTTAGCCGCATTCAAGTGTTCCATTGATCCAATAGGCACCCAACGGTAAGGATGTTCCTTAAATGCGCGCTTAAACACCTCTTCCATCAAAGAACCATAGGGCTGATTGTCCACCCGCTGGCGCTTTTCCTCTTTTACCACCTCGCGCTGAGTTTCTACCCCAATGTTTTCGACCTTGGCATGCAACATGCGTTCACTTTCTAGCCACAACCCCAGTTCCAATTGATTGGACGACAGCACTTCGTAATAGAATGTACGGTCTTGAGAGGTATTGGCATTGTTGGCTCCTCCGGCGGTTTGAATGTATTTGTCGAATTCACCACGAGCAATGTTGGCGGAACCTTCAAACAGTAGATGTTCGAAAAAATGGGCAAAACCCGTTCGCTCAGGGTTTTCATTTTTCGATCCAACATGATACAATACAGAAACAGCAACAATCGGAGTACTGTTGTCTTGGTGAAGTATCACATGCAGGCCATTCGGCAGATCGTATTCTACAAATGAAATTTTTGATTGAGCAAAACCGACGGCACTAAAAAGACCTAACGCCAGCAAACTCATCGCAGTGTTTCGAAACATCAGCATAGTTGATTATTTAGCTCGCAAGGTATGACTTTTGGCCTTTTTTTGCCACGGCAATTCCCACAAAATTCTTAATAGCGGTTAAATCACGATTTTTAGATGGATTGAATCAAAACCTATGTTAAGTTTTTATTAATTTAGAACCCATTATGAAGCAACCACTTAGATCCCCTTTCATTTTTAGCATCGGAGCGCTTTTCTTAACCTTGTGGACCGGGGTAGTCTGGGCCCAACCGCTTCACATTACCGAAATCAATTACAACAGCGATTCTACCATAAGCACGGGCGATTGGTTTGAAGTTTTCAACTCCAGTAGCAATTCCGTCGATTTGAGTGGATATAAAATCAAAGATTCAAATCCATTAAACCTATATATTGTGCCGCCCGGCACCACCATTCCTGCCGGAGGTTTTTTGGTTTTTGTTTCAGATACACTGCGCTTTAATTCACAGTATTCCATTTCAAATTGGGTAGGCCCCCTCGGCTTTGGCTTAAACAACAAGTCCGATCAAATTCAGCTGTTTGACCCAGCCAATCAGCTGCAGATTCAAGTTTCGTATTCAGATTCTACGCCCTGGAATATGGGCGCAGACGGCATGGGCAGGACCTTGGAGCTTTTGAATATTTCCAGCGACCCAAACGACCCCAACAGCTGGCGAATAGGTTGTGTTTTGGGTTCTCCTGGCCAAGCCTTTCAACCCTGCATCAATGAAACGTTGATTGTTAGCGAGGTAAATTACAAGAGTCCGGTGGGCAACGATGCCGGTGATTGGTTTGAGCTGCGCAACCTAGACACTTCGCCCCGAGATGTCAGTGGTTTTTTTGTGCGCGATGAGAAAAACACAAATCTGTATAAAATCCCACCGGGCACCATTATTCCTGCCGATGGTTTTCTTGTGCTGTATTCTGATTTAAGCCTCTTCAATCAAGAGCATCCGGGAATTGCCAATAAGATTGGCCCCATTCCATTCAGCTTGTCGGGGACAGGAGATGCACTTCGCATTTTTAATGCTTCTGACAAGCTGATTTATTCCATGCATTACTTGGACTACGCTCCTTGGCCCAACGAACCGGATGGCAATGGGTACACCCTAGAAGGGCCCCGCAACCCGCAACCCAATTGGGATGTAAACAGCGCCGCCTATTGGGGTTATGGATGTTTGGGTGGCTCCCCCGGATATCTGGTGCCCGAAAATTGCCTCATGGGCGAATTTAGTCCATCGCACACAGCTCAATCCATTTACCCAAATCCATCGGATTCCTATGTTGTC
>JAQCBQ010000154.1 GCA_027621385.1 Bacteroidota bacterium
CTACCACCCCAGGCACAGGCGGGGGAAATGCTGGAACCGCAGCAGGAAATGTATTCAACGGAACCGCAACCGCAACCGGTGGAGACGGTGGCAACCAAAATTCGGGAGGAAATGCAGGAAATGGAAACCAAGCAGGCAGCCCAGGCACCCTAGGTCAAGGGGGTAACGGCTTTCCAGGGGCTAATTCTATGGCAGGCGGTGGTGGAGGCGGATTTTACGGAGGAGGTGGGGGCGGATTTCAATCCTCTGGCATTGACATTGCTTCTTCAGGCGGTGGAGGCTCAGGCTACACCGGCACCCTCAGCAATGCTTCCATGCAAACCGGCATCCGCAATGGGCATGGACAAATCATTATTACGTACTAATTCTCCTAAGTTTAGGATTTCGCCTTCTCTGCCTGAAGGCCTTCTACCGCACGCCGAACACTGCCCCATTTCTCCAAGGCCTGCCGAGCCACTTCGGCCGAAACTCCGGTTTCTTCCACAACCATATCCTCGGCGCGCTGCCACAATTTATGGTTGGTCAATTGCATATCCACCATTTTTTCTCCTTTCACCCTTCCCAATCGAATCATGGCGGTAGTGCTTAGCATGTTCAAGGCCATTTTCTGAGCCGTTCCTGATTTCATGCGCGTGCTTCCGCGAACAAATTCCGGCCCTACCACAATTTCAACCGGGAACTCCGCAGCCAATGCCAACGCCGATCCTTCATTCATGGTAATTCCTCCGGTTCTCAAGCCCTCTTGTCGAGCCCGTTTAATTCCTGAAACCACATAGGGCGTCGAACCCGATGCGGCAATTCCAATGACCAAATCTCCGGCCTTAGCACCTTGCCCCAACAAATCCAACCAGGCCTGTTCGGTATCGTCTTCCGCAAATTCTACGGCCTTGCGAATGGCAGAATCTCCACCGGCCATGATGCCGACCACCCGATCAAATTCCAACCCATACGTGGGTGGCAATTCAGAAGCGTCCACAACGCCAAGTCGGCCGCTGGTTCCTGCTCCAATATAAAACACCCGATGATGGGTTCTAAGGCAGTCCGCAAACACATCGGCCAGGGGAATCATGGCAGGAATTGCCCGTTCAACAGCCTGTGCCACCGTTTTGTCTTCGGCATTTATGGCTTGCAATACATCAACGGTTGACCAGTCCTCCAAACCGGTTCTACCCATTCCAGCCTCTGTGGTTCTTGTCATAGCCATTAGGCTTGCGGAAACAAATTCGGATTTACTTCATGCATCATTTCCAGCACCTTTTCCACCACATCTTCCACTCCGGGTTTTGAAAAATAGTCGCCATCTGTTCCATAGGCCGGACGGTGCGGCTGGGCCGTCAAGGTCGCCGGGGCCACATCCAAATACATATATCCTCCCTGCTCTTCCAGCACTTGCTGCATCATAAAGGCCGAGGCGCCTCCGGGCACATCTTCGTCCAAAAACAGAATCCGACCTGTTTTTTGCAGCGATTCTACTGTTTTATGATTCAGGTCAAAGGGCAACAGGGTTTGCACATCTACCACTTCAGCATCCACCCCCATACCACTCAACAATTCCGCGGCTTCAAGGGCGATTCGGCAGGAAGAGCCGTAGGTTACTATGCTGATGCTATTCCCCTCTCGAAGAATTTCGGGCTGTCCCAGCGCTACAGTAAATTCTCCCATATTTTCAGGCCGGCGCTCCTTCAAGCGGTATCCATTCAAAGGTTCAACTACAATGGCCGGATCTTCGCCCTTAAATAAGGTATTGTACATTCCGGCGGCCTGCACCATATTTCTGGGCACACAAACGTGCATCCCGCGAACCGCGTGCACAATGGCTCCCATAGGAGAACCGGAATGCCAAATCCCCTCCAACCGATGTCCACGGGTACCGATTATCACCGGAGCTTTTTGTCCGCCTTTGGTTCGGTACTGCACCGTAGCTGCATCGTCGCTCAGAATTTGCAGGCAATACAACAGGTAATCCAAGTATTGAATTTCGGCATAGGGCCTTAATCCCCGCATGGCCATTCCGATGCCTTGTCCGGCAATGGTGGCCTCCCGGATTCCGGTGTCAAATACCCGGCCTTCACCAAACTTTTCCTGAAGTCCTTCAAAGGTTTGATTCACGCCTCCAATTTTTCCCACATCTTCACCAAAGGCAATAAAACGAGGATCATTGGTCAACAGGGCATCAAAATTATCCCTCAATACAATTCGGCCGTCCACCACAGGTGATTCTTCTGTATAAATGGGGGCAACCTGCGGCACCTGAAGCGGACTCGCCCCCGATTCATCGTACAACATTCCGTTGTACCGGTCGTAATTCCGGCGCTTTTGTTCCAACAGCCAATTCTGCAGTGTGGAATAAAAACCGTGGCGTTGCAAGCGCAGGTGGGTGGCCAGCCTGCGGGCCGGACCAATTAAATCCTTGCGCATGGGGCTGCTTGCCTGCTGTATGTGTTGAATCCATTCTTGAGCCCGTTCATCCGGGGCATTCATCTGAGTCAACAGCTCAAGCAATTCGGCCTTTTCGGTTAAAATTTCTGCTTGATAGGCCTGCCAGGCGGCATTCTTCTCTTCTTTAACATGCTGTATGGCGGCCTCTTCGATTTCCTGCAATTCTGCTTCATCGGCCAGGCCATTTTTAATGATCCATTTGGCGAATTGCCGCAATCCATCAAATTTTTCTTCCCACTGAAGCCGTTTCTTATCCTTATACCGTTCATGGCTTCCGCTGGTAGAATGTCCCTGTGGCTGCGTGCATTCTTCAATATGGAACAACACCGGCAAATGGTCTTTGCGGCACATGGCAATTCCGGTTTGATAGGCTTCAATCAATTCCGGATAATTCCAGGCCCGGGCTTTTTTAATGATAAATCCAGGGCCGTCTTCATTTTTTTCAAAGCCGGACAGCGCCTTTGAAATAGAGCCCTTGGTGGTTTGAAATTCCTTGGGTACCGAGATGCCATATCCATCATCCCAGACCGAAATGGCCATGGGCACCTGCATCACAGAAGCGGCATTCATGGTTTCCCAAAATAAACCTTCTGAGGTTGAGGCATCGCCAATGCTGCCAAAGGCCACCTCGTTTCCTTGGTGTGAGAACGCGGTTAAATGATGCAATTCCGATTGGTTTCGATACACTTTCGAGGCCAAGGCCAGACCAAGAAGTCGGGGCATTTGACCGGCTGTAGGAGAAATATCGGCCGAAGAATTTTTTTGTTCCGTTTGGGCCATCCAGCTGCCGTTGGGCTGAATCCACCGGGTGGCATAGTGTCCATTCATTTGCCGGCCTCCGGTCATCGGTTCGGCTTCAAGATCGGGGTGGGCATACAGTTGAGCAAAAAACTGCCGCACCGTCAACAATCCGGCGGCCATCATAAAGGTTTGGTCGCGGTAGTATCCGGAACGAAAATCGCCGGGCTTAAACACCTTGGCCATGGCAATTTGAGGCAATTCCTTGCCGTCGCCAAAAATGCCAAACTTGGCTTTGCCGGTCAACACCTCACGCCGACCCAACAAACTGGTTTGCCGACTTTCGTGGGCTATGCGGTAATCGTGCAACACCTCGGCGCGAAAATCCTCGAACGATATCCGGTCGGTGTCTAATGGGCGGGTACTTAATGGAACGTCTTGCATGAAAAAACAACTATGCACAAAGGTAACAAAAAGCCCAAAGTGGTAGGGATACGGCCGAATGGAAGCCCATCCTTAATTTAAGATTCATAGATGGGCAGATGCACCTTGGCAGGCACATGCATTCATGCAGAAAAAACAGCCCACAGCTAGGCAGTGTTTAGCTCCGGCCCGATCTACGGACAGGTTTGCCTTTGCTGCTGCGCTTAAACTTCGATGAATGACCCGGTGTGCTTTTTTTTGAGCCGGAGGGTTTGGAATGTGGGGGGCTGCCTTTTTTAGCGGGCGGTTTGGTTTTTGGTTTTTTTTCAACCACCCCCGACGAATCTTCCAGCATGCTGTACATGACCTTCATTTCGCTTTCCGTTAAATCCCTCCAATCTCCAACCGGCAAGCCTTTCAGATCAATGTGCATAATGCGCACCCGTTCCAGTTTCACCACTTCATATCCGAAATGCTCGCACATCCTGCGAATCTGTCGGTTTAGCCCTTGTACCAACACAATCCTAAACGTCGTTACCCCTTCCTGCACCACCTTACATTTTTTGGTGGTAACGCCCAGCATAGAAACACCATTTGCCATGCCGGTAATTGCACTTTGGGTTAGGGGTTTGTTCACCGTTACCAGGTATTCCTTTTCGTGTTTATTTCCTGCCCGTAAAATCTTGTTCACCAAATCGCCATTGTTGGTTAGGAATATGAGACCTTGCGATTCTTTATCCAAGCGACCGATGGGGAAAACACGTTTGCTGTGGTTTACAAATTGTACAATGTTGTTGTGCACATTGTCTTCGGTGGTTGAGGTTACCCCAACGGGTTTATTCAGTGCAATAAAAACGACATCCTCGTCTTGGAAGGGTTCCAGTTTTTGTCCATTCACCCGAACGGTATCGCCGGCTTTTACCTGATCGCCTGTATTGGCTTTGCGTCCGTTGAGGAGTACCAGCCCTCGTTCAATAAACCGGTCGGCTTCGCGCCGGGAACAAAAGCCGCTTTCGCTGATGAATTTATTGATGCGTATGGAACGTTGCTGCATGTAGCTTTGGTGTTTTAATGAAGCCTTTTATTTTCAAATCGTTGAACACCCAAATTTCTTGGCATTTTCTGCTCTAAATTAGCCTTTTTATGCGCATGGCAGCAGGTCGGGTACATTTGAAGGTTTCGTATGCTAGGTTTTCATCTTTTCGGAGTTCGGGAAAAGGAAACTGATTCCGATTATCAGAAACAGACATTTTTAGCGAAGCCAAATAATCTAATTGCTTTAATTTGGAGTAGCCAACTCATTGTCGCGGCCCATACAACGCCCCCAACTAACATCCCCCATATTTTTTATTCTGCCACCTTCATCATTTACCAATCTGTCGCAACTTTTTTTCGTCAGTCCCTGATTTCTTTCGTGCCCGTTGGCTGATTTAATTTTTGCGAAACATGCGTGATTTTTTTGTTTTTCTTTCCGGGTTGAGAAAGCAAGCTCTTTGACAAAACTTTGGTTAAAGCGTTGCCTTGTGTGGCTTTGGCAATATGCTTGCTTTTAGGGTTGGCTAATTTCATTTATTCGTGTTTGAAGTTCTGAAATTCTTTTTATCAAATTGTCAAAAGTCAACACCTCTCCATAGATCATAAATTTGGTCATTTCCGAATAGTCATTTTCGTATTCTTGAATTACACTTTCAGGCGGAATGATTTTGATTTTGTCGGGAGTATGGTTACCATAGTCAAGCCCCCTCAACGGATTGAATTTTTCTCTATGGGAAATAATGATATTGTATAATTCCTTGTCTTGAAGTGCTGCAATCCCGTGTTCGGTGTCCATTAGCCTAACCAAATCATACAAATGTCTTGAAAGGCGGTCTATACGAATTTTTTCAGGCTCTTGGGAAAATTCTTCGTGAAGCAAGAATATCTTTTCTAGGAAAGTTCGTTGGGGTAGAACTGTAGGAATTGAATAAGCATCTGTTGCAAAATCCAACTTTGGGAAATTCACACTCAAAATCGAATTTATTTCACGCTTCTCTGTCGGCTCCATCAAGGAACGGGAGCTTATTTCAATCAAAACTCTTTGAGGTAGATATTCCGAGGTGTCAACTACCGAATTGTAATGAATTTCAATTACCTGTGGGTCTTTGTCTGAATCGTTAACGGGTTGTGCAAATAGCTCACATTCTGCTACTGCTCCCCAATCTGTCAAAGTTTGTGTTAAGTCTTTGAGAAATTCTGTTGAGATGAATTCACAAGATTGTTTTCTAAGTTTTCTGATTTGTGTTTTACTCATGTCTCCTTCAAATCCAAAAAACTTGCGGTCAATTGCCAAGTCAATATCTTCTGAAAATCGCTCTATC
>JAQCBQ010000155.1 GCA_027621385.1 Bacteroidota bacterium
ATGAAAGGGCAACTCTTTCGGGTCCGAATACAAGTCTGCAGGATTCAACAAGCTCCGCTGAAGGGAATGAACAACATTGCTTTCTACTCCCCGAATATCTCCCTTTTGTTTGAGGGTAAAATAACTGAAAAGCAGGAAAAAAAAGAGCAATCCTAGCCTCAAAACACCAAAATACACAGCCTGTTTATCTCCGACTTTCCACATCTTCAATAAACTTTTTGTAATAATCCAAGGGCCGAGACGGCGGTTGTCTCCGGTTATTCAAGTGTTGAAGCACTATCATAAAAATAAACAGGGACACGGTCAGTAAGATGTTTAATATAATGGCCATTAAAAAGGATGTCCAACCGGGTATGGCTACTTTTGATATGTACTTCATATACAAGACCATCCCCATTCCTCCAAATGCCGTCAAAATTAACCCGGCTGCCGCCATCAGCATGCGCACGATTATGGTGTCCAAATACAAGGAAAACGAACTTAATCCGTGTACAATCAGGTTGGTAAAGTTCATTTTTGAGGTCCCGGCATAGCGGATTCCCCGCTCGGTTCGTACGGACAAAAAGGGCAATCTGGATTTGAGTACTGCACCCGGATAATGGTTCCAAAAATCAGCGTTTTGAACCATTGTTTTTACGGCAGTTCGGGGAACAAGGCTAAAGTTGCCAAAGGTGATTGCTTTACCGGTTAACAGCTTAAACGCCGCTTTATACACCAGATAAAAAGCTTTAAATGCAGATCCTTCCGAGCGCTTACGCCGCTCAGCAAAAACCAAGCCCTTGCCATCAAACCGTTCTCTAAGGGCTTTTATGTCCTGCGGTCGGTCTTCTCCGTCCGAGTCCATAATTAATACGCTATCCCAATCCTGCCGAGATTCCATCAGATAACACAATCCAATGTTGATGGCCCGCTGATGCCCCATGTTTATAGAGAGATGCAGAATCTGCAACGACAACCCGGCAGGCACATTTAACCGATCCGGCAAATCCGTTGACCCATCATTCACGGCATAAACCTCCCATGTTGCTTCCTCTGGCTTTACCTCCGCCAATTCCCGAAGCAATTCCCCTAAACTTTCCCAATCGTTGTATACCGGCGTTAGAATGACCATGCAAGCTCCCTTTATTTCCTAACAACCTGAAAAACGCCCTGTTCTAAAACGAGGAAATAGGTTCCAGAACTCAAAAATTCAACGGGAATAGCCCCATCCTGTTCCGCTAATCCCCGGCCCATTTCTCTTCCCAGCACATCCACAATGCGATACAATGTTCCTGGAGCAACGCCCCGCACCCACACCTTCCCCTCCGTCGGATTCGGATACACATAAACCTCCGCATTCAGCTCCCCCAAGGAATTAACCCCAGGAATCAAGACCGTATCGCTGTTCTGAAAACAACCGGCCGCATCCGTTGCATGAAAGACATAGGTACCTGCACACAGCCCGGAAGTTCCGGTTCCGGTTTGACCTCCCGGAATCTGAGTCCATTGCACCTGATAGGGGGCTTGGCCACCCGAAAAACTTAAATTCACGCCGGCATCGCAAGCGTTAAGCGCCGTTTCCGGCCAAACGCTGTCTAGGCCAACACTCAACCGCTGGGTAGCAATGGCATGCCATTGCCCGGGACCTGCCTGATAAAAATACCCGGACCCCGTTTGTTTCTTAAACAACAAGCGGCTAAACAACATTCCTGTATCGGCAGGCAAAACAAGGCTGTGTTGACCTATTCCAAAAGGTTGGCGGGAAAGCAGTTGTGCCGGAGACACACTGTCGCTTGCCCAAGCCAATTCCACCCATTCCGGCCAGGCAATGCTGACGTTGGACCAGCTTAGCCTAAGGCTATCACAATCCAGCACGACCTGGACGCCGGCCTCTTCCTTTCGAGGGAAAACCAACAAACTGGGGTCGCCCATTAAGGCCATGTGTACCCCCCGCTGCCCTACGGCATTTCCAAAGGAGTAGGAAGGAACATTCGCACTGCTGCGGTACATGTCTCCAATATTGGCTCCGGCCGCCAAGGAATTTAAGAACACATAAGGGCGACCGGCCCAAATAGCCACCAAACCCAAACCCTTTGAAGCCAGGGGCGCACGCAAAAAGGCGTTGGCATTGTCCCAATCCCCAAAGTAAGAACCAAACAAAAGGTTAAACGGTATGTTCAGGCTGTCGCTCACAAACTGAGAAGAGGTGCCGACTCCCGAACAGCTTTGATAGGAACCTCCCCCGCAACCATATCCAAACAAGGCGCCGCCAGCATTTCCTGTTCCAAAATAATCGGCTTCCTGTAGGCCCTGAGGTCCAAACAAGGGCCAAAACCCTCTCCAGGCGGGAGCAGCAAACCCTTCCTGAAAGCTGGGAAAATTGTCGTCCACGATTCCGGTTTCAGGGCCTGTCCATTGGCCGGAACGAAAGAAATGGTTTTTGTCCAAATAGCGCTCCAACAGCATCTTGGGTGTTCCAAACGCCGCCATGTCTGCAAAATCTATTCGCCCCACCGCCAAATCCAAATCGGTAGAAAAGGTGGAAGGGTCAAACTTTCCGTCGCCGGGCACATTGTGGTGCCGGGCTTGGCTTCCACTGGTGCTATTCACCTGTTGGTCGGTCCAAAATCCGTCCACATCGGCATAATATGCATCCGCCGGCCAGGCTCCCCGGTGATCGGTATGACCATCCGGATAAATATCTCCGCTGTACGGCACCGGTACCCGGCCCATCAAAACAGCATGGCTTAGAAAGGGGTGCGATTGCTTTAAGTTTTGAAGGCCTTGCCGAACAGAAACTGGACTTGCCTGAGCATGGGTTGGAAGCACAAACACGGCCCATCCTTCTGAACGAACATCTTGAATCCATCGACCAATGCGGGCATCCTGCTCTGAAATCAAACCGGTATCGAGTACCAAAACAATGCCTTTAGGAAGGGCAGGGAAAAAATCCAAAACCGCACTGATGGTGGCGGCAGGATTCAGGTTGTTTCCCAAGGCTTGAACCACATAGTCGGTGCAAGACCCTGCCGCAGCGGAAGCATCTACCCAGGTTGTGTCGCTGGCCGACAAGGTGGCAATGACGTTGGAAAATGCCGGCTGAGAACAATCTTTTTTGCGAATTGAAAAACCGGTATGGCTTCCGGGCGGCAACTTCCAGGTTAGCCTATTGCCTCCTCCGGGTTCCGGAGCCGACCATACTTGTATGGAACGCTGTTGACCTACGGATTGAGCCCAACCTAGAATGGGGTTAAGTAAAACCAATAAAACAAATACAATTTTCATAGCAGTTGAAACTGATTGGACTAAAGGTATACATTTTACCCTGCTCCCAACTCCCGAATCCGCTCCAAAAACCCCTCCACCTCTTCCCGTTGAGCATCAAAACCACACATCCACCGGGCCATATTGCGCTCCACATCAAAGATGTAAAATGGCATGTATTCCTGCAGCGGTTTATTCCATTCCCTTGGAATACAAACAAATACTCCATTCACCTGGGTCGGATATGCCAATTCCACTCCCGGTATTTTAACCGCCCCTGCCGACAACTCGGCCGCCATGGCATTGGCATGCCGGGCGCTGTTCAACCACAAATCGTCTTCAAAAAAGGCCAAAAACTGGGCAGAAATAAAGCGCATCTTGGAATGCAACTGCCCCATTTGCTTGCGAAAATACAGCATCTCCCGACTCAATTCCGGCTTGAAGGTGAGCACCAGCTCTCCAAACACCAAGCCGTTCTTCGTGCCACCAAAACTCAACACATCTACCCCGGAATCCACGGTCATTTCACGCAGAGAAACCCCCAAGGCCACCACCGCATTCGATATGCGAGCCCCGTCCATGTGCAACCAGAGTCCATGTTTTTTACAGCAGGCTGAAATGGCTCTGATTTCATCCAACGCATATAACGTTCCCCATTCGGTAGGCTGTGTGATGGAAACGACCGCCGGCTGCACCCGATGTTCATCTCCCCGCCCATGCATCAACGACTCGATGTCTTCGGGCCGCAGTTTGCCGTCTGTTGTGGCAACATCCATCAATTTTATGCCCAGCCAGCGCTCTGGAGCTCCGCATTCATCTTCGTTCAAATGGGCACTCCGCGGACAAATTACTGCTTGATACGGACGCAACAAAACTTGCAATGAAAGCACATTGGCGGCGGTTCCGTTAAAAACAGGGTAAACTCCCGTATCGGGACCCAGTTCCTGCCGAAGGTATGAGCTCAGCCGTTCCGTGTAGGGGTCGTATCCGTAGGAGGAAGCATGGCCTGTTGAGGCGGCCGCCAAAGCGGCTAAGACCTGTGGGTGCGCACCGGCATAATTGTCGCTGGCAAACCCCCGTCCACGCGGAATGGCTGAAAAATCTGTCAGTTTCATCAATAGTACATTCCGGCAACGGCCGCTGTCATTAAACAGGCCAGGGTGCCCGCCAACATGGCCCGGAAGCCCAACTCAGAAAGCTGACCTCGGCGGGCCGGTGCCAAAGACCCAATTCCACCAATTTGTATGCCGATGCTGGCAAAATTGCTGAATCCACACAAAATGTAGGTGACCATAATGACCGACTTCTCATGAATGAAAACCCCGGCACCTTTCATCTGAGCCAATTCCACATAGGCGTAAAATTCGTTCAGAACTGTTTTTTGACCCACCAACTGCCCCACCGAAACCATATCTTCTACCGGCACGCCAATCAGCCAAGCGATTGGGGCGCCAATATATCCCAGCATAAACTGCAAATTTAAACCTTGGTAACGACCGCCCGTCAATGCAAGAATCTCTGCGTTCAGCCCCGTCCATTCGCCCAATAGATTTTGCAGAAAAAAATTAACCATCGTCACCATGGCGGTAAAAACCAGCAACATGGCTCCCACATTCACCGCCAACTTCAGTCCATCTCCGGTACCATTGCTGATGGCCTCTAAAAAATTAGCCCCAATTTTATCTTTGGGTATCGACAATTCGGTTTGAACCTGTTCTTTGTCCGGCACCAAAATTTTGGCGGCCACAATGGCTGCCGGGGCCGACAATACGCTGGCCGTAATCAAATGCTTGGCGTAATAAATCTCCATTAAAGGGTCTCCATTGCCCAGAAATCGAACATAGGCCCCCAAAACTCCGCCCGCCACGGTGGCCATTCCTCCCGACATCAGGCACATCAGTTCTGAACGCGTCATTCCGGCAATGTAGGGCTTCACAAGCAAGGGGGCTTCGGTTTGTCCCAAGAAAATATTGCCGGCAGCCGCCAGGCTTTCTGGCCCCGACAATCCCATGGTTCGTTTCATAAACCAGGCCATGGCAAACACCACTTTTTGTAAAATACCCAGAAAAAAAAGCAAGCTGGTCAGCGCTGAGAAGAAAATAACCGTAGGTAAAATCACAAAAGCAAAACTTTTCAGGGCCGGCATCATGGTACCTGTATCCATACTGCTGAACAAAAAATCTACCCCAGATTGGGTAAATCCCAATACCCGAGTAAATCCAAGGCTAACAATTTCCAATCCCGATTGAAAAAAGGAGACCTTTAGCACCAGGACGCCGATGAAGGCTTGCAGTAAAATGCCTATGCCGACAAGCTTCCAATTGATGGCTCGGCGGTTGGTGCTGAACAAAAAAGCAATCATCACCAAGGCAAGAATACCAATAACACCTCGAAGTACTGAAGAAACACTCATCCCTTCGCTGGGCAGCTGAAAGTCGGCAGTCGCCACTGCCACGGGCTGCTCGGCTACCCGACTCAGGCTATCTGCAGCCAGCACAACACCTCCCGTATCAGTCTGAGCCAACAGGCTGTTAATCAAAATCATAAACAACAAAATCAAAAGGCTTCGGCGCTGCATAACAATCGGATTAGATTTCAAACCTACGCTTAATTTTAGAATTCAAAAAGAACTAAGTTGCCAAATTAAAGCTTGGTTTTTCAGGATGTGGGCGGGTTTTCCGGCTGTCAGAGGTAGTCCGCGGTGCCG
>JAQCBQ010000156.1 GCA_027621385.1 Bacteroidota bacterium
CTTGAAATCCGCGTTCATTTGGTTTCATGCCTTCTGCATGCCCAAGGTGCCATTTTCCGAACATTCCTGTGGAATATCCCGCTGCGGCCAAGGCTTCGGCTAAGGTGATTTCAGTTTGAGGCAGCCCTTGTTGTTCCATAGAGCTTTGGTCTGGAAATTCAAACTGGGAGGCGACTCTCCAATTGTCGGTTGGAACAATATACCTAAAGGCCAGGTATTCCAGCCGATTTAGGGGATATCTGGCCTGGGGTTGAAACTCCATGCCAAATCGATTGTTGGAGCGCCCGGTGAGCATGGCCGCCCGGCTTGGGGCACAAATGGGCGAGGAGGTATAGCCATCGGCAAAGCATACCCCTTGCCGCCCAATGGCATCAATGTTGGGTGTTGGAACGGCAGCATCTCCAAACAAACTAATATCAAATTTCCCTAAATCATCGGCTAGAATGATGATGATGTTGGGAGCTGTGCTTGGGACCGGATTTAAGCCGGACAGATAGCGGGCCTTAGGCTGCAATTCCTCTGGAGTCGGTGCATTTAGAATCCACCTGCTGGAAGTTAGAGGCCAAAATCCCAAGGCCAGTAAGGGAATTAGCCCAAAACCAGCCCACAACCATTTGCTTTTCATGCCCAAATATAGGGCCTTTTACGCTTTAGACGATGGGACTAAGCCTGAGAGGGCGGAAGTAAATCTCCTTTTTCTTTTCCGGTGGAGAATTGGTTCATATAGTCCTTGGCCATATCAACCATTAAATGATAGCGTACCTTTCCAAATTTCAAGAAGGCATCCAAATCGGCCTCTGATTTGAAGGTGATTTGAGAGCCGACAATGATTCGGTGCCGCTCAATTTGGTCGGCCGCTTTTTTCATTTCAGCAGCAATGGCTTGGCTGGTTTCAATGCTGGATGTAAAGTACAAGGTAGAGCCGTCTACCCGTAAGTTGAAGTACTTAATCAGTTCTTCATGGCTGGGGTTAAATGATTTTTTCGACATAAATAAAACAGTTTAGGTTTGTGCCGCTTGATGTAGGAGGCAATCCGATTCGGACAAGAATCAGGCCAAAAAAAACGAAAGAGATCATTCGTAGAATGGGGTTTTAGAATTGAGCCGCCGGCCCCCCGATGGCAGCGGCAGACCGCACCGGGGATGCCCCTGAGGCCGCTGCGAGGAAGCGACCGGAGGAAGCTACCGCAGCAGCATGGCCGAAGTGGCAGCCCCAAGCGGGCTACAGCGTACAGCGGGAAAAGGGCCCCAAAATCTCCCCTTCATACGCATTCAAATGCTTGTACAAAGTGCTATCTTTGAGGCCAAATCACAGCCATGAAACGAGACGATGTTTTATTTGAATTGGTGCGGCAGGAAGACCGGCGGCAGCGCGAGGGCATTGAATTGATTGCCTCAGAAAATTATGTATCGCCACAGGTAATGGAGGCCATGGGCTCCTGCTTAACGAATAAATATGCCGAAGGCTTGCCCGGCAAACGCTATTATGGTGGTTGTGAAGTGGTTGATCAGGTTGAAAACCTGGCTATTGAGCGCTTATGTGCCTTGTTTGGTGCCGAATGGGCCAATGTGCAGCCGCATTCCGGGGCCCAAGCCAATGCCGCAGTTATGCTGGCTTGCCTTCAACCGGGCGATCCCATCTTGGGTTTTGATTTGGCCCATGGAGGACACCTGACTCATGGCTCGCCGGTTAATTTTTCAGGCAAACTATATTCTCCCTCGTTTTATGGGGTTGAGCCTGAAACCGGAACCATTGATTACTCGAAAGTTCGGGCAAAAGCCTTGGAAGTGCGTCCCAAATTGATGATTTGTGGAGCCTCAAGCTACAGCCGAGATTGGGATTATGTGACCTTGCGCTCCATTGCCGATGAAGTTGGCGCCTTACTGTTGGCCGATATTTCACACCCCTCTGGATTGATTGCCACAGGCTTGCTGAACAATCCATTGCCCCATTGCCATATTGTTACTTCTACCACCCACAAAACCTTGCGCGGACCCAGAGGAGGAATTATTATGATGGGCAAGGATTTCGACAATCCTTGGGGATTAACAACGCCCAAAGGCGAAATAAAACGCATGTCGGCGGTATTGGACGGAGCCGTATTCCCCGGAACTCAGGGTGGACCTCTAGAACATGTTATTGCTGCAAAAGCGGTAGCCTTTTTTGAAGATTTACAACCGGAATTTGCGGCCTATACCCGGCAAGTCCGGGCCAATGCCCAGGCCATGGCTCAGGCTTTAAATGGATTTGGATACCAATTGATTTCTGGCGGTACCGACAACCATTTGATGTTGATTGATTTGCGGAACAAAGGCTTGAATGGGAAATTGGCCGAACAGACATTGGGGAAAGCCGGAATTACTGTGAATAAAAATATGGTCCCCTTTGACGATAAAAGTCCCTTCGTAACCTCGGGAATCCGAGTGGGTACACCAGCACTTACCTCCCGCGGGCTTATTGAAGCCGATATGCTGCGCGTGGTCGGATACATTCATGATGCCCTTACCCACGCTTCTGATGACGCCTATTTGCATGGCATTGAGGCCGAAATTGCTGCTTGGATGAGGGAGAAACCTGTATTTGCTTTTTAATGGCAACGGAATTGAAAGCCCTTGATTTAAGAGGGAAACGGGTACTGATTCGGGTGGATTTTAATGTGCCTATTGATCAGGCTGTGGTTAGCGATGATACCCGCATCAGAGCCGCCGTGCCCACCATTCAATATGTTCTTCAGCAAGGGGCTAAAGTTGTTTTGGCCTCGCATTTGGGTCGACCTAAAGGAGGGTTTGAACCGGAATTCAGTTTAAAGCAAGTGGTATCTGCCACAGAAAAGGCCTTAGGAACTTCCGTTGCTTTTTTGGGAGACCTGTTGGACGGCAATGCCCTGAAGCAATGGAATGATATGGGAATGGGCTCTGTGGCTATGTTGGAAAATTTAAGATTTCATGCCGAGGAAGAGGCGGGTGATGTGGAGTTTTCCAGGCGCCTAGCCGAATTTGCCGATGTATATGTGAACGATGCCTTTGGCACCGCACACCGCGCGCACGCTTCAACCGCTGTAGTTGCTCAATTTTTTAAAGAAAAGGCCGCCGGATTCCTGATGCAAAGCGAATTGGATGCGGTGGCGAGGGTGTTGCATGTAGGACAACATCCGTTTACCGCCGTAGTGGGCGGAGCCAAAATCAGCAGTAAGATTGGGATTTTAAAAAATTTGATTGCCCGTGCCGACCGCTTTATTATTGGAGGCGGAATGGTCTACACCTTTTTGAAAGCCAAGGGCGGGCAAATTGGGCAAAGCCTGGTGGAAGAAGGGATGCTGGATACCGCGCGAGAATTTCTTTCCGCCTGCGAAGAAAAGGGAATCGTGGTGTATTTGCCCGAAGACAGCCTGTGCTCTAGTCGTTTTGGAGACGATGGGGCTATAAAAACCTACCCTTCATCCGCTATTCCAGATACGCATATGGGTTTGGATGCAGGCCCTAAAGCCTGCGCGGCCATTGAAGCCCTTATTTCTACATCTAATACCATCTTGTGGAATGGGCCTTTGGGCGTTTTTGAAATTCCGGCATTTGCAGGAGGGACGCTCGCTTTGGGCACAGCCATTGCCAAGGCAACTCAGCAAGGAGCGTATTCCTTGGTGGGCGGTGGAGACAGCGTTGCGGCGGCCAATGCCTTAGGGATTTCAGCTCAATTGTCGTATGTGAGTACAGGTGGAGGAGCTTTGTTGGAATGCATGGAGGGGCTGGAATTGCCCGGTGTGGCCGCCTTGCGCGGTTGAACTTACCTTACAACATAGACCGCAATGTCGGAGCAAAGGGCACAGAGAGAGTATTGTGGGGTCGCGGCGGTTTAAGGTCAACTCCCCTTTGAGACCTTTGCGGCTCCCTCCGAGTCCTTTGCGGTAAAAACCAACCTGAATGCCTCGATTGGGTTTTTTACCACGAGGACCGCAATGTCGGCGCAAAAGGCGCAGAGAGCGTATTGCCAAAGGCTGAATTACTTCTGCATGAGCACATAAATCATCACAATCAGAAGGCCAACCACAGCTAGGGCAATGGCAATCTTCTCTTTGAATTCATCGACTTTTTGGCGTTGCTGCCGCATTTTCAGGTACTCGTTCCGAAGTTCAGTTACTTTCGAATCGTCTGGCCCTTCCTGAAATCCACAGTTCGGGCATTCTGCCTGATGCTGTGAAAAATCCTTCAGGCAAACCGGACACGACCAGCCCCAATCTTTAAATTCTTGCGGTTCAGCTGACATATATAAAAGTCAAAAAATCAGTCACTTGAAATGTAAATTAGAATCTAAATCAAAGTTTAAATGAAGAATTTATTCACGTAGTCAATGATTTGCGTAAGATTTTAAGGCAAATTTAACGGAATTATCAGAATGTTAACTTTTGCTTTGCGGCTAGAAAGGGTTTTTATTTAGCCCATTTAGGCACAGAATAAAGTGGGCCGAATGGTACGAATGATTTTTGGCACGGTTTTTTCTTTAATTAAAAACAATAGATTTTTGCCCTTCCTTTAGGCGCAATCTGTGTGTATAGTATTGGTTTACAGCTCTTTACTCAATTTCCTTGGGCGAAATGGCCCTATGGCATGATTTTTGCTTGATTTTTGCCATTCATAAGGATTTGAACACATGGAAAAAAACCTACCCACTACCCCTGAACCTATAGCAATTGTTGGCATTGGTTGCCGTTTTCCTGGCGGAGCAGCCAGTCCGGAGGAATTTTGGAATTTATTGGCAGAAGGCACAGATTGCATTATTGATGTGCCCAAAGACCGTTGGGATTATCGCCGGTATTATGACCCTGAAACCGATCGGCCGGGAAAGTCACATCAATTCCAAGGGGGATTTTTGAAGTTGCGCGTTGAGGAGTTTGACCCTTTGTTTTTCGGAATGTCTCCGCGCGAGGCGGCCGTGTTGGACCCCCAGCAGCGTTTGTTGCTTCAAACCACCTGGGAGGCGTTTGAGGATGCCGGATATACCGCCGAGCAGATGAAAGGTTCTGAAACCGGAGTGTTTGTGGGTGGATTTTGTTTTGATAATAAGTTGCAACAACTTGGTCCCTTAAATCGGGATTTAATTGGTTCCCATACGGCAACCTCATCAACCATGGTGATGTTGTCAAACCGGATTTCATATGCCTTTGATTTGCGGGGCCCTTCCTTAAGTATTGATACGGCCTGTTCTTCGGCCTTGGTGGCTGCCCACTACGCCTGTCAGTCCATTTGGTCTGGAGAAAGCGATATGGCCATTGCCGGCGGGGTAAACATTATGTTGCGCCCCGAGTACCCCATTGCTATGAGCAAAGGTCAGTTTTTGAGTAAACACAGCCGTTGCAAGGCATTTGATGAAGACGCCGGTGGATATGTGCGTGGAGAAGGCGTTGGTGTTGTGATGTTCAAGCCACTCTCTAAGGCCATGGCCGACGGAGATTATGTGTATGCCGTTGTTCGTTCAACCGGATCAAACCAAGATGGCGCTACCAACGGAATCACCGTTCCCAATCCCGATGCTCAAGAAGCGTTAATTCGAAAGGTGTACGACAGGGCGGGCATTAAGCCTTCTGACATTCGATATGTGGAAGCCCACGGAACAGGAACCAAAGCCGGCGACCCCGTAGAAATTGCCGCTTTAAATAATGTTCTTTCAGAAGGCCGAGCGCCCGGTGATAAGGTGTTTGTTGGTTCCGTTAAAACCAACATTGGTCACCTAGAGGCAGGAGCAGGAATTGCAGGTATTATTAAATCGGCCATTTCAGTAAACCGCCGCCAAATTCCGCCGCACTTGCACTTCAAGAAGGCCAATCCTAAAATTGATTTTGAAAACCTGTCCTTAAAAGTTCCATTGAAACTAGAAGCCTTTCCTGATGGTCCGGCCTTGGTCTCCATCAACTCATTT
>JAQCBQ010000157.1 GCA_027621385.1 Bacteroidota bacterium
CAGGGCAGCAATCATCCATTGAATCGGCGTTGCAGCAGCAAGACTTTTTCTTTTTGCACGGTCCTCCCGGTACAGGCAAAACAACGACCCTGGCTACCTTAGCCTGGGAACTCTTGCGGCACAATCGAACGATTCTGGCCACGGCCTCTTCCAATGCCGCGGCAGATCACCTTGCCGCTCAATTGCAGCAGAAAGGCCTTGAACCCGTACGCATCGGTCATCCGATTCGAATGAGCGAAGCCATTCGCCCATTATCATTGGATGCTAAAATTAAATCCCACCACAGGTATGCCGAGGTCTTAGACTATCAAAAACGCGCCCGTCAGGCCAGAATGGAAGCCGAAAAATTCAGGCGCAACTTCGGTGAACGTGAACG
Organism: Bacteroidota bacterium; assembly: GCA_027621385.1. Lineage (GTDB taxonomy): Bacteria > Bacteroidota > Bacteroidia > CAIKAF01 > CAIKAF01 > CAIKAF01. The sequence goes on from JAQCBQ010000157.1 coordinate 377, forward strand.
GGAAGAGCGTGCCGCTGCCAAAATAGAGGCTCGGTTGCTGCAGGATGAAGCCGATAACTTGGAGGATTTTTTACGCGACTCTATCCTTGAAAATTCGCGCGTAGTAGTGGCAACCCTGATCAGCGCCCAAACCGCTCTGCCCAATAAACTCAAATTTGATGTTCTAATGGTGGATGAAGCCGCTCAGGCACTAGAGCCCGCTATTTGGACTGCCATGACTCGGGCAAAAACCTTGATTCTTGCGGGCGACCCATTCCAGCTACCGCCAACCTTGCATGCTCAAACTCAGCTGAAAATCACCATGCTGGAAAAGGGACTTGCTAAATTCCCAGAGGCTTCCAGCATGCTGGAAACCCAATACCGTATGCATCCCGGAATTATGGACTTCCCTTCTACGTATTTTTATAAAAACCGATTGCTGGCAGGAAAGGGAGTCCCCACCGACAATCAATTCGGCCCACCAGTGCAATTTATAGATACTGCGGGTACTGGATTTGACGAAGGCATAGGAAAATTCGGGAAAAGCTTCCAAAACGAAGGGGAACGCGATTTGATCCGCCGTTGGCTGCAATCCAATGAAACTCCAGATGACCTCGTTTTTTTATCGCCCTACAGGGGGCAGGTCGATTTGGCAAACAAGGAAGAATGGCCAACGCCTCGACCTTGGTCATCCATTGACGCATTTCAAGGACAGGAAGCCGACATGGTTGTGGTTTCTTTGGTCCGGTCAAACCCCCTTCAAGAGTACGGATTTTTAGCAGATTCTCGCCGACTGAATGTGGCATTCACTCGCGCCCGAAAAAAACTGCTGGTTATCGGCGACAGCGCTACGTGGGGAGGCGATGCGTTTTTCTCTGATTGGTTAAGCTGGGTAGAGCAGAGCGGAGGCTACAGCACCGCATGGGAATTTATGGATTATACATAGCCCCCCAGAACAGGAATAAAAGCACCTGAAAAACCCAGACTTATCTCCGGCTTAAATCTTGTGCATTTTTAGGTGAATGACTCAACACAAACGTACAGGCTTCTGTATACACATAGCTGTTTTTTTGACGATCAAACTGAATGGGAGCCCCCATTTCATTTTTCATAAATAAAATGTAGTTGTAAATAGACCGCTCTGATAACCTAAGCTGCTCCGCTAATTCCTTGGGGCTGCCTGTCTTGTTTTGCGCGATTTTATCATGCAAATACTGAATAATACGAATGTCCATAAATGTTGGAAGGGTAATGAATAATGCTTGAAAGGAAGTTTTGGTAAAAAGAATCCACAGCCTCAATAATAGATCTAAACAAATAATATTCGCATATGCCTTATCATCCCTGATGCACAACATCGAACATGGACTAAAAGCATCAATACAACCTCAAAGTAAACCAAAATGATGCATAGGAGTATGCATTGTTGAAAAAAAATGAGTGCAAATCAATGATTAGCAATCAGGTTATCAGTTTGTTTCTGTATTCTGATTAAAGGTTTTCATTCAAATCATCCTGAATTAATGGGGCATTTACGGCACTTTGCTTATTTTCGTAAAGCATCTTTAAACCTGTATCCCAAATCTGTTTTTTTAAATGATTGAGGAACTTCGCCGCATATTTTCCCAATTTGAACCTGAATTATTACAAGAAATAAGTTCGGTTGCCATCCTTGAAGAGGTTCCCGCAAACACGCTTCTTATGGATGTCGGCTTACCTATTCGAAGTATGCCCTTGATTCTGTCAGGGAATGTGAAAATATTTAGAGAAGATGAGGATGGTCGAGAATTATTCCTTTATTACATAGAAGGCGGAGAAGCCTGCGCTCTATCCCTCATTTGCTCTGGTCGTGAGCGCATTTCTAAAATAAAGGCCATTACCATGGATCAGGTGCGCTTGCTGCGCATTCCGATGGATAAAATGGACGAATGGATGCGGCGCTATTCTTCCTGGTATTTGTTTGTTCTTGAAACCTATCAATTTCGGCTGGAGGGCATGCTTCACACCATTGATCAAATTGCCTTTAAAAATATGGATGAACGGCTTCTAAACCACCTTCGGGTACTTAGCGAGGCCGCCAATTCCTACGTTATTGAAGCCACTCACCGCAGCATTGCGAGCGAACTAGGTACCAGCCGCGAGGTCATCTCTCGCTTACTCAAGCGCTTAGAGCACCGCGGAGTAATCGCTCTGTCGAGAAATCACATTAAAATCATTGATTTATTCGCCTAGTCTTAGGCTAATTGTTTTTATATGGGCGGCTCACGGGCTTTCCGGGGTAGTCCGCGTAGGACCGGCGTGGCTGCCAGCGGGCTGCGGTGGCTCCTAAAGTCGCCTCCTCGCCGCGCGGCAGCCTACGCCGTCCTGCTTGCGGGCAACCACCGTCAATCCCTGCCGCAATGCCAATACGGCAAATAAAGACCTTAAACAGGGCTAAATTTTAAACTCAAATTCCCCAAATTCCCCAAGGTTCTGCCCCGCTACCACAATTTTGTATTGGCCCTGAGGGAAATCAGGAGCAGAAAAGGACACCGGTAAGGTATATTTACCAGGAACTTGTCCGCCAATGCACATCAGGGTCTTCAGCACAGTCCCATGCTCATCCATCACAACAATTCGGATGTCTTGTTTTTCCTGCAGTTCATATTCAATATTGCCTGAAATATGTTCGGCAATGCCACTAAACAAAACCTCGCTGTTGGGTTCTGGATCACGATATACAATGCTATACCAAGGAACCTCGGTTTTTAGCATAAAAGCAATCGTTGTTTTAAGCCTCTGCTTAGAATCTTCATCTAACCCTTCAATCCGCAGGCCGGCTATGGAGTGGTTGTTTGTGAAGGACCAGATAATCCGTTGAGGGTCAACGTGTTCTTCCCATCGGTTTTCTTGAATGGTGGTTAATAATTTTGCCAATCTTACATCTCCTTGTCCAGCAATTTTAAACGTAGTAGACCCCGTCCCCGCTGATTTTAAGGGTGAATTGGCGCAAAGGGCATTGACAAAAACAGGCCTTTCCTCTCCTGGAGCAAGGCGAATTTCCTTTTTTCTCGTGGCCATCAAAGGTTGATATGAAGGATCTGCCGGTTGAAACAACTGGCCCGGATCTATATGAAATACAACGGTATCTCGGGTTTTGTTTTTTACCTCAAGCTTCAATTTTTGCTTGCTCGTCAAATACTCAACACTACCTGTATAGGTGATGAGTCGCTTTTGAGCCGCATACTCAATGGAATGGCTGTTCTGGCCCTGCAACGAGGCGCTAATGAATCCGGCAAACAAAATGGCCGGAAGAACTTGTGTTGTGTTCATAAATGGATTATTTAAGAGTGGATAAAAGGAGTGGAGAAGCCATTGGATGTAATTGATCTGGACCAATTACCAAGCCTTGAGGTTCGGGTAAAAACCATAGGAAGGGTTTTCTGCGAAGGTTACCCGCTTTTGTTTTTAATTGGAAGATATTCCCCTGCGCATCTTTGAATCTCCCCTCAATATTGGCAACGGCCGAAAGACATTCTAAGGGCAAACTCACTCCCTTAGCTCCTTTTTCCACAGGAATACGGGCAGCGGCGTGTAGATTATCCTGATACCAAAAGAGGGTGTCTGCAGAGTAGCCTCGGGGAAAGCGGATTTTAGTTTCTCCGCGAATGTCCAACTCTTGCATTAGAGCATAGACCCCCCGACACTGCAACTGTGTTTTGTAGTAGGCATGTGACCCTATTTTTTTAGGCCGGAGAGAAGCCCCCAGTTTTTCCCAGCCTCTTTTCCCTTCATCCCATCGATATACAACTGCCGTTTTCGAATTTATAGTTCTAGGAACGGGGAAAAGGATATCCATAACTTCCCCAAGGCATAGTAGGGAATCCGGCTTGAATTCCAGAGCGGCAAGCAGAGCCATTGGTTGCCCCTTCTCGTTCTGAGTATGCCGCCCATCAATGAGCTCATCAAATGGGAGTTGTCGAAACTGAACCTGCTGTGCATGAGCAATAGCAATGCTCAACATCAGTGAAAAAAGACTGGCCGGAGTTCTCATGTCTAGTTGGTTTTAGATAAAAAGGAGGGAAAAAACGCCTCGCCATGCCGCAACTGAATACGGAGGTCCTGCTTATTGGATTTCATGCGCCGTTGGACTTCTAAATTCAAACGGGATTTATCCAGCTGCCACTCTGCTCCGTCTGGCCCTACGATGTGCAAGGAACAAGCATTGAAATTGGAAGTTTCAGGCAGTTTGAATGAGATTTCTCTTTGATCGGGACTGCATACTCCTTCTTGGACCAAAATGGGCTCATTCGTCCGAATTCGACCAGATAGAATGGCGGCATCGGGCGGAACTCGAAGGGTTAATGTTCGGATTTTTCCCTTTAAAGGAGCCATAAGTGCAATTAATCCCTTCTCAGGCAATGGACTTCGAATGAAGTAATGTTTACCAACCCGCTCTTTTATACTGCTTACTTTTGTCCAAAATTCAGTACTCTCATCCCAAATGTAGGACGCCATTCGCCCCCAATTCCGCTGTCCAACCACCATCATATAAAACTCGATGGGTTTCCCCTCGGGCCTAGATTGAACTTCATACACTGCGGCCGCAACTAGAGTTTTCCCGTCAGACCCCATAAGAATAGGAGCGTCGTCACCATTGGAGCGTGGATGCACTCGGATGGTCTCAGCCCAATGGCTATCCTTGGCCTTCATTTTAAGCCGCAACCCCCTAGAGCTCACAACGACAGTGTCTCTATCTATAGTGGTTACTTGTTCTACGGGTTGAATTGGAAGAGCAGAAATAAGAACCCCGAGTTCAGAAGAAACGGCTTTGGTTGACGCAGATATTTGATTTTCAGCAAGGCCTTCCTCCAAGAGCCATTTGATTACCGATTCCACTTGTTTTTCTGCCATCCACATTGCCTTTTTGCCCAATCGGTTGTCATATCGGCCTTCGACCGATACTTTAGGAGATAAGTATAAATGGTCATTTTGTTTTCCTAAAAGCACCAAATGCTTGTTACTTAAGCTTGTTTTCCCGGCCTCAAATTCTATATGAACAACAGGCAAGTAAGATTGAGCGAATAGTTGTGCTGAAATATAAAAGGAAAGAAAAACAAAGCGATACTGCCTCATGATGTTGAAGGTTAAAGGTTCAGGAGTGTCGTTGTTTCTCGATAGGCTGGGGGTTTGATTTAATAACGTTAAAGAGAGTTAATTTAGTGTGTGGCACGGATGTTTTGGTTGAGAAGGAGGATTATCCGGGAAAGGACCCGGAGAAACTGGTTCAGTTGAGTTTTGTCCAATACCGAAGCATCCGAACCAATACCTTGGCTGGATGTAAGCCTGAATTCCAGGCTGAGGTTATCCAATAAAAGCGAGAGTTTCCAATCAAAGGATTCAACCACCACTCTTCGCTCTCCTTCCTTTTTGCCTCCCCGTATAAAAAAGGCTGATATGCCACACCAACCCTGTCTCATACCCGAGATTCCCGCCTTCCAATTCAACAAAGAAAACCATGTTGTTTCAGAAGGCATTTCTG
>JAQCBQ010000158.1 GCA_027621385.1 Bacteroidota bacterium
GTTGGGCGCCTTTTCCCGCTTTCAGCTCTAGTCGCCTGGCCTTGGGCGTACTGGCCTATGCGTCTGCGGTGGCTCCCAAGGTCGCCTCCTCGCCGCAGGCCAGAATGCCCAAGTCAAGGCGCCTGCCGCTTCAATCGGGGGCGCGGCCACTCAAGACTAAAATCAGAACATAAAAAAAAGCCTCAACATTTGTTGAGGCTTTGGAGCGGGAAACGAGACTCGAACTCGCGACCCCGACCTTGGCAAGGTCGTGCTCTACCAACTGAGCTATTCCCGCTGATAGGGACGCAAATTTACATTGATTTTCTGTTTTCGCAAATTATTTTCGATTCGTTTTTTTATTCAAGCCCACCATCCGTTTTATTTCGTTCAGTTTCAGTAGGGCTTGAACTGGAGTAAGATTATCCACATCCAAGATTTCAAGTTCATCGCGGATGGAAGCCAAAACCGGATCGTCCAATTGAAAGAAACTCAATTGCAAACCCGATTCTGTTTTAGATTCAGCTCCGGCATTGGATTGCTTACGGCTGGATTCCAATTCTTCCAAAATTTTTTCGGCCCTGCGAACCACGGCCATCGGCATCCCAGCCATTTTAGCTACATGAATCCCAAAACTGTGCTCGCTGCCTCCGGGTTTAAGCTTACGCAAAAACACCACCTTGCCCCTATCTTCTTGAATAGATACATGGAAGTTTTTCACCCTGTGCAATTGGCCTTGCAACTCGTTCAACTCGTGGTAATGCGTGGCAAACAGCGTCTTAGCGCGCGCTGTAGGGTGGTTATGCAAAAACTCCACCAAACTCCAAGCAATGGAAATGCCATCATAGGTGCTGGTTCCTCGACCGATTTCATCCAACAACACAAGGCTATTTGAACTCAGATTGTTCATAATGGCCGCAGTTTCGTTCATTTCTACCATGAACGTAGATTCCCCCTGACTAAGGTTGTCGCTGGCTCCCACCCGAGTAAAAATCCGATCTGTTAATCCAATCCGAGCCTGAACGGCGGGTACAAATGATCCCGCTTGAGCAAGTATGACGGTCAAGGCCGTTTGACGCAACAAGGCACTTTTACCCGCCATATTCGGCCCAGTTATGATTAAAATTTGCTGCTGATCCTCATCCAAGTGGACGCTGTTGGGAATGTATTTTTCACCGGGGGGCAACCCTTGCTCTATCACCGGATGCCGTCCATCCACAATCGTAATACCATGCCCTTCTGCCCATTCCGGACGCCGATATCCTCGATCTGCCGCCAATTGCGCAAAATTCAACACCACATCCAGCGACGCCAAGCCTTGAGCCACTTTCTTGAACTTCGGAATCCAGGGATGTAAATCCATCAAATACGATTGATACAGCTGCGATTCCAGTGCCAGAATTTTCTCCTCTGCACCCAGTATTTTTTCCTCGTACGTTTTTAATTCGGGAGTTATGTAGCGCTCAGCATTAACTAAGGTCTGCTTTCGAATCCAGGATTCAGGAACTTTCTCCTTGTGGGCATGGGTTACCTCCAGATAATATCCGAAAACATGGTTAAAGCCGATTTTCAAAGAACTGATCCCTGTTGCTTCTATCTCGCGTTGCTGAATGCTGACCAACACATCTTTCCCTGAATACGCCAGCTGTCTATATTCATCCAATTCGGCATGATACCCTTGACGAAAAATGGGCCCTTTCCCCGCCTGAACCGCAGGCTCATCCTCAAAATCTTGACGAAGCTGAGCGGGAAGATTACCCAATTCCGGCAATTCCTGCACCCAAGGCAAGAACGCGGCAGGACCATGGCTACGAATATCATCGCAGAGGGACAAGGCCGTTTCTAAGGCTTGAGCTAGCCGAGGCATCTCCCGCGGAGACAACCGCAAGGTCGCCAGTCTGCCGACAATCCGTTCCAAATCTCCCGCTTGCTTCAATTCATTTTTCCACACTTGCATCCGCTCTGGCTCAGCAACCAAAGCTCCTACCTGCTCCCAACGTTGCTCAATGGCCGCTGCATTCCGCAGGGGCATTAATAGCCAACGCTGCAATAGGCGCGAGCCCATGGGACTCACACAGCCATCCATAACCTGAAACAAAGAACGACCACCTGGCGATACGGACTGGATCAACTCCAAATTCCGAATGGTAAAATCATCCATCCAAACGTATTCCGACTGGTTTAACCGCTGAATGGTATTTAAGTGGGGTAAATTTTGATGCCTTGATTGCTCCAAATAATGCAAGACCGAGCCCGCAGAACGAACAGCCAAAGGCAATTGCTCTAGTCCAAAACCCTTAACTCCGGCCACACCAAATTGACGTTGAATGTGCTCTTGACAAAATTCCGGCTGAAACACAAATTCTTCTAGGGGATACATGTAGGTGCTACTCCAAAGTGATTTTCCCCAATCCATGCGATTCCTAGGAAGTAAAATCTCTCTCGGCCCAAACGAACTGATCATTTGACGCAAAAAAGCTTCATCGCCTTGCCCTGCAAAAAAATCACCGGTTGATATATCCAAAATGGCCACCCCGGATTGCCCCTCCTGCTCAGGACTAATGCAAGCCAAATAATGAGCACTTCCCGATTCCAACACTTTTTCGTTCAAGGTCAAACCAGGGCTCACCAATTCGGTGATTCCGCGCTTAACTATTCCTTTTACCGACTTAGGATCTTCCAGCTGCTCGCAAATGGCCACGCGCATTCCCGCACGAACCAACCTTGGCAAATAGGAATCAAGAGAATGATACGGGAACCCGGCCAATTCAACGGTGGCAGCCCCGCCATTTTTGCGCTGAGTCAACGTGATTCCCAACACCCTAGAAGCCTTTATTGCATCCTCTCCAAAGGTTTCGTAAAAATCACCCACCCGAAACAACACCAAGGCATCGGGGTGAGCCGATTTAACCTCATAGTATTGTTTCATTAATGGTGTTTCCTGCGATGCTGTTGCCAACCCAAAAGATTTTTTCGAAGGTACATAATCCATAACGGATACAAAAACCTCCCTTGGTCTATATCTTTGAGCTATGCGAAAAAAAACAATGCCGGAACTCCAGCGCCTAAGTCCCGAAGCCGCTAAAACAGCCCCTCGCCTACCCCTTCGGTTGATGTTGGAAAATGTCCGCAGCGCCCACAATGTTGGGTCCGCCTTTCGAACCGCAGATGGCTTGGGAATTGAAGGCTTAGACTTAATTGGATTTACACCATGCCCCCCCTCTAAAGAGATTCGAAAGGCTTCCCTTGGAGCTGAGCATACCGTTCCGTGGAAACATTGGACCTCGGTGCAAGAAGCCCTTAACTTTTATAAAGATTCTGGATATCAAATTTGGGCCCTAGAGCAGGTACATAACAGCATCCCCCTGCAATCAACACCCATTTCCTGGCCCCAAAAAACACTACTTATCGCCGGACATGAGCTGGACGGTGTTTCAGAAATGGCACTAGAATACTGTCATGGAGCTATAGAAATCCCTCAGCAAGGCAGCAAACACTCCCTAAATATTGCCACAGCGGTGGCCATAGCAATGTGGGAATGGACCCGTACATTTTGGAAAGTTCAACAAGGATGTCCATGATTTAGAATTAATTCCTAAATTTACCCTCTGTATATCTACCAGTCGTATGCAAAAACGCTTTATCCCTTTCCTATTCGCAATGGTAATTATGTTAACAGGGCTTTCGTCTTGCAGTTACCATTATGCCAAGAAAATTAAAGTTTACCGCAAGGCGACACTGGGGGTGCCCAGTCGTAGCGCAGATATGATTGCCAACGGAAGGTCTAAAACCGGGTACTTTTCAGATATGATGCACAGCTTTGGCGTCGGTGCTACCTATTGTATGAATGATTTCACCTTGGTGGTCAACGATATTGTTGCCAATGTCAATGGAACTATTTTAATGGCCAATTTACATTACGAATTCCGTTATAATTTTTTACCCATCGGTTATAAAAGTTCCTTAAGCTTAAATGTTCCCCTACATGTGGGCGTACCCATTTTATCCGATGCCACTGGCACCTCCAACAACAGTGTATATATTACCCGGGTCAAAGATATTGGCCCCATGGATGTCAGCGTTTTTATTCCTATCACTCTGAACGTAAATGTGGGTCGTAATGCCTTGGCCGGTGTTCGAGGCGCAGGATTAGGATTGGGCGGCGGATATATGATGGCTCTAGCTCCAGGAAGCGACTTCGCTGGTGTCGGCCCATTCACCCACGGCCCCTATGGAGCCTTTGATTTCCGATTTGGCATTTGTACTCTTGGTAGCTATGCCATGTACAGCATGAGGCATGAGGCTTTTCAACTTGGAGGAAAATTTACCTTCACCTTCTAAGGAACTTTCTCGAAATTCTTTTGTTTCCTGACGTTTATTTATTTCCGTGGAAACAGCCTACATTCAATTGGGAGGAAACCTTCCCGAAACGCCTAGTTTCTTCCTTCGATTTGTAACGAACGAGGTTCCACTTTGGGGCACTGTTGTTTCTTGTTCTTCATGCTTTGAAACTGAACCCTGGGGGTTTGATAGCCCAAATCCCTTTTTAAATGCAGTAATATGCATACAAACTGAGCTTAGCCCGGAATCCCTAATGCAAAAGCTCTTGGCCTTTGAAGAACAGGCAGGACGCCGCCGTAACACCGTTGCCAACTACGAAAATCGAATCATAGATTTGGATGTTTTGGCCTTAGGTGAACAAATTGTGAATAAAAAAACAATTACAGTGCCGCATCCTCGCCTCCATTTGCGCAAATTTGTACTGCAGCCGTTAAGCCAAATTGCCCCCCATTGGGTTCATCCCATTTTAGGCAAATCAACCTTAGAATTGCTTGCCGACTGCACAGACCATTCCAAGATCAAACGGTTGACAAATCAATATGCAGAATTGGCGATATTTAGTGGTTGAAGGCAACATTGGGGCAGGAAAAACGACCTTGTCTACAATGCTTTCTACGCATTTCTCTGCGCGACTGGTCTTGGAACAATTTTCAGACAATCCATTTTTACCTGGGTTTTATGAAGATCCCGGCAAATACTCATTCCCCTTGGAGTTGTCGTTCCTTGCCGAACGCTATCAGCAACTAAAAGATGAACTAAGTCGGGCCGATTTATTCCAACCGCTTATCGTAGCAGATTACTTTGTCCTAAAATCCTTGATCTTTGCCCAAATCACGCTTGAACAACATGAATTTGAATTGTTCTCTCGGCTATTTAAAATCATTCGAGATAGCCTCCCTCTTCCCGACAAAATAATTTATCTACACAGCAACCGAGAACGATTAAAAACAAACATTCAATTCCGAGGCAGGCCCTACGAACAAAACATTCAAGATGAATATCTGGAAAAAATCCAACAAGGTTACTTTAGCCTATTAAAAAGCCTTGAAAACCTGCCTGTTGCCTTAGTTGATGCTAGTGGAGTCGATTTCGTAAAAAACCCTTCTGATTTCCAGCGCTTTGTTAAACTTGCAGAATTGCCTTTAGCACCTGGCGTACATTATTTTGACTCTGATCGACTAAATACATTGTAAAAGATTCTGTACATCTGGAACATATATTTGCGATTGGTATTGTATGGCCATATTGGAAAAAACAATGGCGTGAAGGGGGTTCGGTAAGGAGAAAGGTAATCGGGTGTCGAGAATTCCCTTTGGGGAAGGTCGATCGATACCAATAGCAATTTCCTGAAGGCTGCGCTTAAGCTTTACCCAAAAAAGGTTGCCTCGCGCCCTTCGGGTCGCCAACGTTTTCCCTAACTTAAGGAAACTTGAAATTTTATTTGACCCCTCCTCTTTTCCTCTCCGCCTCAAATCCCCTTCCAATTTCCCCTCCTGTAAAAAGGATGAATTTGCCAGTTCATCCAGTCTCATTCCCATGCTCCCGCTTCCTGCAC
>JAQCBQ010000159.1 GCA_027621385.1 Bacteroidota bacterium
CCCCAACGGTGAGGCATATAATTATATGCCTCCATAAATGCCACGACGCCCCAACGATGAGGCATATTGTTATATGCCTCTACGGGTCATGAAATCATCGCCCAGGGCCCCTGGCTGCGTTCCCGGGCCTGCAAATAGCGGAGCAGGGCGGCATGCTCAGGCGCCTGTAACTCGGGGTCGCGCTCGATGATGTGCCACACTGCACTGCGTACCTGCTCCAGCACCGGTGCGTCTTCTACGAGGCTGGCCAGCTTGAACTGCATTTCTCCACTCTGCCGGGTGCCTTCAATATCGCCGGGACCCCTCAATTCCAGGTCTTTTTCCGCAATTTTAAAGCCGTCGTTGGTGGCCACCATCACCGCCATGCGCTCCTTGGCTTCTTTGCTTAAATTCCTGCCGGTAAGCAGTATGCAGTAAGATTGCTCGGCCCCTCGCCCCACCCGACCGCGCAGCTGGTGCAGCTGACTCAAGCCAAACCGCTCGGCACTTTCAATCACCATAACCGAGGCGTTGGGGACATTGACACCCACTTCAATTACTGTGGTGGAAACCAGCACTTTCACATGCCCTTTTACGAATCGAGCCATGACACTTTCTTTGTCGGCCGGTTTCATTTGTCCATGCAGCACATCGGCCGGGATGTCGGGCAGGTGCTGCTTGAACACTTCAAACCCTTCCAGCATGTTTTTGTAATCCAGCTTTTTCGATTCGTCAATGAGGGGATATACCAAATAGATTTGCCGGCCTGCCTCCACCTGTTGCCGAATAAATCGGTACACTTCGTTGCGCACTTCTTCGCCCTTGTGAATGGTGATGACGTTTTTTCGGCCGGGAGGCAATTCATCGATGACCGACACATCCAAATCGCCATACAAGGTCATGGCCAGGGTACGGGGAATGGGCGTGGCAGTCATAACCAACACATGCGGTGGCAGGGAACGCGCTTTTTCCCAAAGTCGGGCGCGCTGAGCCACCCCAAAGCGGTGCTGCTCATCAATGATGGCCATGCCCAGGTTCTGGAACTGCACCGCCTCTTCCAGCAAGGCATGGGTGCCCACAAGCAGGGCAATTTCGCCATTCTGCAAGGCCGCATGCAGTTTGATGCGCTCGGCTTTTTTGCTGCTGCCCGTCAATATTCCCACTTGAATGCCCAAGGGAGATAGCAGCTCAGATATGCCCAGAAAATGCTGCTGGGCAAGTATTTCCGTGGGTGCCAGCAAGGCCGTTTGAAAGCCATTGTCCATGGCCATCAGGGCGGTTAACACCGCCACTACGGTTTTACCCGAGCCCACATCGCCCTGCAGCAATCGGTTCATTTGCCGTCCGGATTTTACATCGGCGCGAATTTCTTTCAGCACCCGCTTTTGGGCATTGGTGAGGGCAAAGGGCAGATGCCTTTCGTAAAAGCCATGAAACATAGCGCCCAATTGAGGCAGAGGAATGCCGGGCTGAGTTGCCTGATTGCGTGCTTTGGTTTGCAGCATGCGGAACTGAGCCATGAACAGCTCTTCAAACTTGAGGCGGTACCGGGCGGCTTGCAAGGCCGTTTGATCGGGTGGAAAATGAATCCAACGAAAGGCCTGGTCGCGCCCAATCAAGTTGTACCGATGCAACAGCGCCTCGGGCAGATTTTCCGGAATGGGCGCCGGAAGGCCCTCAATGATTTGCTTTAGCAATCTACCAATGCCTTTGGGATCTAAGCCGATTTTTCGCAGCTTGTCGGAGCTGGGGTACATGGGGCTTAGTCCGGGCTGCAGGGCTTGACCCGGTTGGAGCACCTCAAAATCGGGGTGCGACATGCCCGGTTGGCCTTTGTAAAAAATGGGTTTGCCCGCCACAATCAAAACCTGACCAAGCTGAAGCTTGTCATCCAGCCAACCCATGTTGCCGAACCAAGTAAGCTCCATGCTGCCGCTTTTATCACGCAAGTGCACCGTAAAGCGTGATTTCCCCTTGCCGGGCAGCCATTCCTTGTGCTCAATGGCTCCGATGGATTGCACAAAAGACATGGATTCGCTGATTAGTCCGATGGGTTGAAAGCGGGTGCGGTCAACATAGCGGAAGGGGAAATGCGTCAGGGCATCGGCATAGGTGTGCAGGCCCAGTTCTTTGGACAGCAACGCGGCCTTGGATGGCCCACAGCCCTTGACATAGGCTATTGATGTGGATAAATAATGACCTTGCACAAAATGGGACTAAACCTTGAATGCCGACAAAAATCGACCTATCTTGTTTGCAATTTAAATCTATTCATGCAAAGTTAATGGATTCAATGGTCTTTTTTAGGGGTAGCGGCATGGCGCTGTTGCTGTGTTTCCTGTTGGATGCACCGGCTCAAGACACACTAAAGGTCTATTTCAGGTCGGATTCGGCGGTACCGCTGAATGCCGAGGTTTTAGAAGATGTAAAGAAAAATGGCGGAGTTATTGAACTGCTGGGGCATACAGATATACAGGGTTCAGAGGCCTACAACCTTAGGTTATCGCAGCGGCGCATTGATGCTGTGCGGGCCATCCTAAAGCCCCAAAAAAATGCATGGGCTGAGGTAAAGCAAATTAAAGAACAAGCCTTGGGGGAAACTCGGCCGGTGTCGCAGAACGATGCCTTGAACCGCCGGGTTGAGGTGGTGGTGGAAAGGCCATCGGCTCCGCCGCAGGTGTTAAAGCCCCCGCGCAAAGGCTGTCAGGCGCATTTCAGTGGAGGCATTTTGGGCAATTACCATTATCCGGACTACATCGAGGTCATTTTTGATTCTGAGGCCCGAGGCAGCGAATGGGTGGGTGAAGGCGAATACCCCATCAATCGGCTGGCCTTTCCGAACTCGGTCGAAAACACCTTTGATGGGATTGCTGCCGACAAAGGTACTCGGGTAATTTTGTATGAAAAAGAGCATTTTGGAGGTCGGATATTGGCCGATTTGGAGGGGCCATTTTTACTCACCAATGTGATTTGGGCCGATTTGCCGGTGATTGAAAGCCATGCCAACCGGGCGCATCCGGTACTGGATAGCTTGATTCCGCGGAGTCGAAGGCGGTTTTCGAGCGAGGACATGCACGGCTGGTCCTTCGGTTCGGTGAAGGTAATTTGCAGTGAGGGGGACTAAGGGAGGCCTTGGGCGTGAGGAATGTGGGGTTGGTTGGGCGGGAGAATTTTAAAATCGATTATTTATGTGCTTTTAGATATATCGTATTGTATTTAATTCTGCACATTTTGTCATTTTAAGTTCATTTTTAAATAAAAAGTGCATTAATCCAACAGATTTTGGCAACGCAGCTGTACCATTTTGCTGAATTTGGCCGGTCAAGGCAGAGCCAGGCTTGCGGCAGGGATTGAACCGGGTTGCCCGCAAGGTTGGCGGCGGTGGCTGTTGCGTGGCGAGGAGGCGACTTTAGGAGCCACCGCAGCCCGCGAACAGCCCGTCCGGCAACCGCGGACAACCGGAGAAAGCCCGCGGCCGCCCTTAAAAAATCAATCGGTAATCCATTCCACCTTTGTCATCCAAAATTGCCGTTTTCCTTCCGGCCAATCTCCTTCGGGATAGCCCGGGTACAGTACGCCCAGAATGCGATCGGGAGCCTGGACCTTCATTTCGGCGGCGAATTGTGCATCGTAAACGGCAGATCCGGTGGCCCAAAACAAGGAAAGTCCATAGGAAGTGGCTACCAAACTCATATTTTGCACGGCACAGCCCACCGCCAACAGTTCCTCCACCTCGGGAATTTTCCCCGATGCCTGCCGTTTCATGTACACTAAAATCGCTGCAGAAGCGTGGTTGTGGCGATTGCGAATGCGTTCATATTTGGATTGCAGAAAATTTGATTCATTGCAGTTGCGGCGATAGGCTTCGGCCAGCTTTTCCTGGAGAGATTCAAGGGCCTTCTCGGTAAACACCTTAAACCGCCAAGGTTCAGTATGCCCATGCGTTGGAGCCCAGTTTCCGGCTTCAATCAAGGCTTCCAACTGATCCCGATGCACCTTTCTGGCCTTAAATTGCTCCGGCCGAACCGATCTGCGCTCACGAATTAGCGATTGAACATCTGTTAAATTAAATTTCATGGTGAAGCCGCATTTTTAAATACCTCATTCAGCCAATTTTGAATTTCAGTTCGATTGGAAACGACAGCTCTTTTTCGGGCTGCATCGAACGAAAGGTCGGCTCCTTTTAGCCGGTCCAATTGACTGCTAAACACTGTTCGTTGGTCTGATTTCCGAATGGCATTCAAAACCAAGTCGGAGTAGGTAATGTAGATACCTCCCTGTGCTTGGCCCTTGATCGAGGAACTTTCGATGCTCAGAATGAGGTCGGCCGGAGCGGCATCGGATTCTGCCAGTGGGTATCCCTGATCGAGCAACCAGGAGCGTATGCTGGTTTCTAAAGCCGGATATCCGCCGGAAAACTCCGAGTTTCGTTCTTTAATTTTCAAACGAACGGTAGGCTTATGAAAGGCCACTGAGATGCCAACTGTTCTGGAGTATGAGCGAAATAAAGCTTTTAAATAACCGGGCATAAGAGAATCAGGAAACCAGGCTACAGGTTCGCTAATGGCGGTTAATTGTGCCGCCTCCACTCCACTTAAATTGGGCAACAGCACTTGAATTTCACCGGAGGCTGAAGTAATAAAATTTCCGGGCAAGGTTTCCGTTTTAGCGGTTCCGGCCGGCGACCACTGCATTCGAAGGGGAATTTGACCTATAGGTAAGCCTTGACCATCTTTTACGTGTATAAAAGCACTGCGTTGAGCATCGCTACCCAATGGATTAAGAATAATTTTTGAGGAAGCGGGGAGCAAGGCCATGCCCGATAACTGCTGAAGTAAAAAGGAAGCAAACTCAGCCGCCAAATCAATCGATTCATTTCCTTTGCTGAAGAGGGTTGACTGATCGGCATAGGGTTCCAACACCTTTAACCCGAGCAAAGCCTGAACAATAGAGGATTTAAATTGACCTTGAAGGGATTGGCTTTTGGCCTGTTCCAGAAATTGATTGGCTTTTGACAGAGCGGCTTGTTTTTTTTCCTGAATGGATGCCCAATATGCAGCTCGGTCTAATCGATATAGCACATAAAGGCGTTGTCCAGATTCCTTAGATTTAACCAATTCATGGCCTTCGATTTGAACAGAGGTTCGGGTGCGTATTTCAGATAGGTACACATCGCGGACTTGGTCTGAATTCCCAAACCGCGATAAGATACTATTGGATTCGAGCTTTGTTTCTATTTCAGTCGCAATGTCTCTAAGCGCTTTTTTCCGGGCGTTTTCAAAGGCCAGCTCTGGATTTCCTGCTATCAATTCCGAACCAATGCCGTAATAATAGGCATCGGATATGGGCTTTTGAAGGAACCAATCCGGAATGGTTGGTTGGTTCATTTGAGATCCAAGATCAGTTGCGGCTTTTTTACTGGTACAGCCCCCAATAAAACCGATTAGCAGAACAAACAACAGGATACGAATCATACCTTTAATTCAAGCCTTTGTTTTGAATGCGGCTGGCCACTTCCTTTGCGACATCCTTTTCAACCATGGTTGCTAACTCGGCAAAGGGTTTCAGGTTTGTGGACTGACCAAATCGTTCTCTCCATTTTGCCATTTCAGAGGCAGATAAAGTACCTTGAATGGGCGACAATTGGTCGACGGGGAGCTGAGTTTCGGCATAAAATACTTGGTGGGTGGCCGACCGGGTAATGACATCTGAATCTAGAATGGTGCCCGTTTCAACGTCCATTAAACGGTATTTAAAGGTTAGAGTAATGGTGCGTTGGGCTTTCACTTCAGAATAGGTAACAGGGGCGAAGCGGAAATCAGCACGGGGGATTCCACTGCGTCGATCTCGGAAAGTATACCG
>JAQCBQ010000160.1 GCA_027621385.1 Bacteroidota bacterium
AGCCTGTTTTCAAGTTAAAAAAATAGTAGAAGATGCCGTAACAGATCGATTGGTTTCGGATGTGCCCTTAGGTAGTTTTTTAAGTGGGGGTGTAGATTCGAGTATTGTAGTTTCTGTGGCGGCAAAGCGGTTAAAAGGGCTTCATACCTTTAGTATTGGTTTTAAAGATCAGCCGTACTTCGATGAAACAAGGCATGCAGAGCATATAGCGAAACTGTATGGAACAAACCACACCACCTTTAGGTTAAGCAATCAAGACTTATTGAGTCATGTTCCTGAAATGCTTCAACAATTGGATATGCCATTTGCAGACAGTTCTGCTCTGCCAGTATTTATATTATCAAAGGAAACCAAAAAGCACGTTACTGTTTCATTGTCTGGAGATGGAGGGGACGAATTGTTTAGTGGATATCATAAGCATGCCGGGGAATGGGCCATTCGGAACGACATATTAAAGCGAAGTTTGGCTATCCTTGCTCATCCATTAACCCAGAAATTTAAAGGTAGTCGGAGTGGCATTTTAGGCAATGCTATTCGGCAAATCAATAAATTTCATGAGGGAAGTCAAAAGAGCGCATTTGACAGGTATAGATCTTGGGCGGGTGTGGTTGATGATGCTTGGGTTGACGAATTGGTGTTGCAGCCTGATTTGGTTGAGCGTGAACTTGATGTGTTGCGCCCTTTGATCGATGGTCGGGGAACCTTGGAACTGGATTTCAATGCTGTTTTAGAAGCGGATTTGCGGATGGTATTGCCATTTGACATGCTTACTAAAGTTGATTTAATGAGTATGGCCAATTCTTTGGAAGTTCGGGTGCCTTTGTTGGATTACCGCCTCATTCAATATGTACAAGCGTTGCCGAGTTCATATAAAATTGATGGTAAAAGGAAGAAAAAGCTCTTAATTGATGCATTCAAGCATGAATTGCCACAGGAAATTTGGAAGCGAAGAAAGCAAGGATTTGAAGTTCCATTGCTTCCCTGGTTTCGGGGAGAGCTGAGAGGATTGCTTAAGGAAACCTTAGATCTTGAAAAAATAAAAACACAAAAAATATTAAATCCTGACCTTGTGGCTCGGGAGCTACAACGGCTTGACAGCAAAGATCCCGGGGAATTGCATTTTAAATTATGGAGTTTATTTGTTTGGCAGAACTGGTTTGACAAAACAATGTCTCAATAAAAATCTAATTTTGTTTTAAATTTGGAAATAATTCCAAAATTTGGAAAATGCCAAGAGTATTACGCATCATCAATCGATTTAACTTGGGTGGGCCCACCTACAATGCGGCCTATTTAACCAAGCATTTGGGTGCGGAATATACTTCACTGTTGGTGGGGGGGCAGAAAGAAGATAGTGAAGATTCTTCGGATTTCATCTTGAGGCAGGTGGGAGTTCATCCCCTACTAATACCTGAGATGCAGAGATCTCTCCACTACAACAATGACATCAAGGCCTATTTCAAGATAAAATCCATTATTGAGCGTTTTAAGCCGGACATTGTTCATACTCATGCCTCAAAGGCGGGGGGATTGGGTCGTATGGCCGCTTTTGCCTGCCATGTACCAATTGTAGTACATACTTTTCATGGTCATGTTTTTCATTCCTATTTCAATAAAGCCAAGACCCAATTTTTCAAATCGGTGGAACGGCGATTGGCTCGTCGGACCGACCGGATTATCGCCTTATCGGAACTTCAGAAAAGAGAATTGGTAGAAGAGCACCGTATATGTTCTTCAGAAAAAGTAACGGTAATACCCTTGGGATTTGATTTGTTCCGATTCCAAGAGAATCGGTATGAAAAGCGGATTGCCTTCCGCCGCTCCTTTCAAATAGGTCCGGATGAAATAGCCATTGGAATAATTGGCAGATTGGTTCCAATAAAGAATCACACCTTCTTTTTGCAGGCATTTGCTGAGGCAAAGCGAAGTTCGTTTAAACGAATTAAAGCAATTTTGGTGGGCGATGGTGAGCTTAGAAACGAATTGGAAAAAGTCTGCGATGCATTGGGGCTAATTCATGCCTCGAGTCCAGAAAAGGCCAAGGATGCAGATGTTGTATTTGCAGGATGGCAGAAAGATGTGGATGTAATTAATGCGGGATTGGATATTATAGCTTTAACTTCTTTAAACGAAGGAACACCAGTAAGTTTAATTGAGGCTCAGGCCTCAGGAAAACCCATTGTATCAACGCGTGTTGGGGGAATTGAAAACGTAGTTTTGCCTGGAAAAACGGCCTTGTTGGCGGAGCCTGGAGATTTGGAGGGATTCGTCCAGCATATGTTGGCCTTAATTTCAGACCAACAGTTGCGGGTTTCTATGGGCGACTTAGGTTGGGATTGGGTTAGTCAGCGGTTCCATTATTCCAGGCTGGTTGCCGATGTCAAATCTCTATATGAGGAATTGCTTGTTGAAAAAGGAATCAATTATAGCGTGCTGAATGCCATTTAAGCACATTAATAATTCCTACATTTGCGGGAATATGTTGTTCATGAAATTAAGGTCTAAAATCATTTTAGGAATGTTGGCCATGGCGCTGCTTATTGGAGGCAGTGGTTGTAGGGTTTTTCAGCCTAATTTCATGTTACGGACTCCGGCCAACTACCAGTTCGATGAAATTCCTGAAAAAGTAGATACGGTCTATCGTTTGGCTGTAAATGACGTGTTGAATTTCTCCATTATGGGAGATTACGGGGCGCCGATGATTAGCAATGGTGGATTTGGAATGAATGGGGGTATGGGAATGAATGGAGGTATGGGTGGAGGTATGGGAATGAACGGAGGGGTTGGAATGGGCGGTGGAGGGTTCTCAGCCCTGGTTGAATTTGACGGAACCTGTAAGCTTCCGATTGTAGGTCGAGTACCTTTAGCAGGCATGACAAATAGAGAGGCAGAAGCCTATTTGGAAGGATTGTATAAGGAATTGGAGATTAAAAACCCATTTGTTCAGGTAGGTGTAGGCAATCGGAGAATATTTCTTTTCAATGGAACTGGGTCTGGTACGCAAGTTGTTCCTTTGTTTTTGGAGAATATGAATTTGTTTGAAGTTATTGCCATGTCAGGGGGTATTTCTCAGAATGGTAAGGCCCATCGAATAAAGGTGATACGGGGTGACTTAAAGGATCCCCAGGTCTATCTAATGGACATTTCAACCCTTGAAGGGATGAAAATGGCTGATTTGACCTTACAGCCCAACGACATTGTTTACATTGAACCTAGAATTCGCCCCATTGAAACCTTCTTTGCTGCCATCAATCCTTATTTGACAGCGTTAGGCTTTTTGGCCAGTTCAGTTACTACTATAATTGTAGTAGCTAATTTAAATTAAACCATGAGCGACGAACGTAGGCCGGTTACCGCCATAAACCAAGATTTAGACCCAGCCTTGTTGGGTATGATTTTTCGGCGTTCCCTTTGGATTATTTTACTCCTTGGTGTTGTATCTGCTGCAGCTGCTTTTTTATTTTTAAGGTATACGACCCCCACATTTGAGACCTTTAGTGTTATTCAGCTTACCAAAGCCGATGATGATAAAAAAGACTATTTGAACCAAGGAAGTTTTTTTGATTTAAATTTAGCCAGAGAACTAGAATTACTAAGGTCTCCCGTGTTTTTACAACGGGTTATCGATACACTGCCCTTGGATGTAACGTATTATCGTAAAGGAGCTATCATGTCTTCCGACAATTACAACAAGGCTCCCTATTACATTAAGATTGAAAAAGTCAACCCTCTTATTTTTGGAGTTCCCATACATGTTGATTTTAATGAGGATCGAACCGTAACCGTTCGATTTGAAATTGATGAGACCAAAGAAACGGAAACCATAAATCTAAATACATCTAGAAAGTTTGGATACTTTGAGTTGACAGTGGTTTGGCGTGCTCCAGATTTCTATTATGAAACTAATGATTTTCATTACTTTATCATCAACGATCCAGAATCGTTGAACGGGAAATATTTACCGGGACTTGAGATTGAAATTGAAAATGAGGGCGCCAAAACCATAAAAATTGCGTATACCGATGTAAACTCGTTTAGAGCCTCAGATATGGTTAATGCCGTGGCGATGGCCTATGAGAGTTTTTATATTGATTCAAAACAAGAAAGCGCCAATAGGATGCTTACTTATATTGATGAGACGCTTGGTTTAATCAAAGATAAGTTGGAGGAAGCGGATTCAAGTTTAAAATCGTATCAGCGAAAATATGGTCTTGATGGGCCAACGACTGAATTAACTACTGCCGGAGATTTTGGGAAATTACTTGAATTGCAGAAACAAATTGAAGAATTAAGGCTTACCCTTCAGGTTACGAGAACGGTATATCAGAAAATTTTAGATAAAAGTACTCCGGTTGGAGAAGCAATCATTTTGGCAAGCCAAGTTCAAAATAGTCCTGGTGTTGCATCGTTGGTTCAACAAATTCAAAATATGTTGCTTCAACGTGAGCTGATGCAATACAATTTCCAAGAATCCAGCAATCAAATCAAACGGTTGGATTTCCATATCGATGTTATCCGAGGTCGTATGGCCAAAGCTGTTGAATATCAATTGGAAAGTTTGGATTTTAAAACTAAGGAAAACGAACAACGGATAAAAGATCTTGAAAGTAAACTCTTCATTGAAAAGAGCATTGCGGATCAAATTGAATTGGCGAGGTTGGAGCGCGTATACGAGGTTAATGAGAAGTATTATGACGAATTAATTCAGCAGAAAGCTGAGTTTTCATTGGCAAGAGAAGGTTATACTCCCGATTACAGGGTTTTAAGGTATAGCCGTCCGAACGACACTCCCGTATCTCCAAATAAGAAATTGGTTGTTGGAGGAAGCTTTGTTGGTTGGTTTATCATTAGTTTTTTGATTGTCGTTGTCAGGTATCTGTTGTTTAATCAAATTTTATCGATTGCGGATGTTAGTAAGCACACTTCAGTACCATTTTTGGGGATTGTATTTCAATATAAGATTGGACTCCCCATCTCCCAATTGATTGTTGATAAAAAGCCGAAATCAACCATTGCAGAGGCCTTTAGAAATATTCGGGCCAATTTGGATTTCATCAATTCTGATCCTGGAAGTAAATTAATTGCGGTTACCAGCACTATCTCGGGTGAAGGTAAAACCTTTATCGCCTTAAATATAGCAGGCATATTGGCCTTGGCAGGCAAACGCGTTGTTGTTATTGATGGTGACATGCGTAAGCCTAAAATCCACCTTGGATTCAATTCTCCCAACAAAAAAGGTTTAAGTACCATTTTAATTGGTCGAGACACCTTTGAGGATTGCGTTCAAACCTCAGAGATTGAAAACCTGGATTACATCACAGCCGGTCCGATTCCTCCTAACCCTTCTGAATTGATTATGGGCCATCGGATGGATGATATGTTGGATGAATTGCAAAAAACCTATGATTTTGTAGTGGTGGATAATCCACCCGTAGGAATTGTAACGGATGGTGTATTTGTTTTGCGGCGGGCAGATTACCCTATTTATGTGTTTAGGGCCTCTTATTCAAGAAAGTTCTTTATTAACAATTTAGAACGGCTTCACGATACCAACCAAATTCAGAAAATCAGTTATGTCATCAATGGCTTACCTCCGTTTAGACGTAAAGGAAGTGGTTATGGATACGGGTATGGTTACGGGTATGCGTATGGATATGGGTACGGGTATGGCTATGGATATGGGTATGGTTATGGATATGGATATGGGTATACCAGTGACGACAACGAAGAGGAAATTCGCCGTCGTAGGGCAAGAAAAAACCCAATGAGTTGGTCTGGTTTAAGTCGAAAATTATTCCCCAGCAAAAAGCGGTCTGGAAGAAACGATTAACCCAACTAT
>JAQCBQ010000161.1 GCA_027621385.1 Bacteroidota bacterium
GACTTTTTTAAAACAAAGTTTTATCGTAATATTGCAATATATAAATTGAATGGGCGCATCAAAATCAGAAGCCTTTTCGGCAGAACAACAAAACCTAGCGGCCTTGGCAAAAGCCCTGGCTCATCCCGCACGCATTGCCATCATTCAACACCTGCTTCAAGTGGATTCCTGCATTTGCGGCGATTTGGTCCACGAACTCCCCCTGTCTCAACCCACGATCTCCCAACACCTAAAAGAATTAAAGCTGGCAGGAATCATTAAAGGCAACATCGAAGGTTCTTCCATTTGCTATTGCATTCATCCAAATCAAATCGCCCCCCTGCACTCCTTCATATCTCAACTGCTCAAGTGTACCGAAACGAACTCAAGCTGTTGTTAAATCACCCCACATGAAACTGTCTGAACTAAAAACCATCTTGCCACAGCTGCACCAAATTTCCTTTAAACTGGAAAACGGAACCCCAGTCCCCAGTCACTTTCACTTAACCGAATTGGGCTTTATTGAAAAGCGGTTTGTGGACTGCGGCGGTACGGTGCGATTTGAAAAGTCCATCAGCCTTCAGTTGTGGACTGCCAATGACATTGAACACCGATTCCAAGCCGAAAAATGGTTGAGCATTCTAACCCGATTTGAATTGGAACTCGCCCTTGAAGACGTTGAAATTGAGGTGGAATACCAACAAGAAACGATTGGCAAGTTTAACTTGGCTTTTGACGGACATGGCTTCATTTTATTGAATAAAAAAACGGCATGTCTGGCCGAAGACCAATGTGGTATTCCTTCACAGAAACCCAGGATACGGTTGTCTGATTTAACTGCCGCTTCCGAAAAAAGCTGCTCGCCCGGTTCTGGATGCTGCTAATGGTACTCATGAAATCGTTTTGGTCTAAATACAGAAAAGCAGTCATCATTACCGGCTCGGTAATTCTATTGCAATTGGTGTTTGGTTTTGATCCCAAGTTTTTCATTATCAATTTAATCTGGCTCTTGGTTTAATGTATTGCCTATGAACATTTTGGTATTGTGTACAGGAAACAGCTGCCGAAGTCAAATGGCCGAAGGATACCTGCGGAATTTTATGGGCAACCGAGCCAATATTTACAGCGCCGGTATTGAAACCCACGGTCTTAATCCCCGAGCCGTAAAAACCATGGCGGAAGATGGCATCGATATTTCACAGCATGCCTCAACCCACATCGATGAATTTATGCACATTCCGTTTGAGTTCATCCTGACTGTTTGCGACCATGCGCAGGAACAATGCCCCATTTTTCCCTCTTCTGCCCAACGGCTGCACCATAATTTTCCAGACCCGGCAAAAGCAATCGGATCAGAACACGACATTGAATCGGCATTCCGAGAGGTTAGAAATCAAATCAAGGTATTTTGTCAAACCCTTGCCCAGACCATATTAGCTAAAGACTAGTCTGGCGTTAAAGGCGCTTTACCTGCAAGCCAATGTATCCGGATTGCCCGGCATTGTTAACAAAACCGGTAAACCTAATTTTGAAGTAATTCCCCAACCTGTTTTTAACCACGTACAGGTTATCTGCATTGATTAGGTAGGACGCGGTATTAAAATCATAGCGTTTCCAATCGTAGCCAAGGACATCCCAACGGGAGCTCAAATCAAATTGAGGCAAATCATCGATACTGAATTCCTCAAAACCCTGAGCAAAGGCTCTAAAAGCCTCCACATTGTATGGATTTAAAAGTGTGCCATTGACAGAATAGGCCTCTGGGATTCCATTATCGGGATTGGGAACCATGGTGGTGTATTGGGTAAAAACAAGATCCCAATCGCCTTGCTTGGGGGCTACGTTCACCACCGTTCCGGCACCGGCAAGCTTAACATACACAAAGCTGTATTCTACATCGATGGGAACGTTTAGGATTTGAATCGGACCTGTAGGATACTCTGAAAACCGAATTTGATAGGCTCCGTTTTGAAAGCCCAATACCTGCAATTTGATTTTTCCTAAAACTTGGCCGCTGGTTGAAAAGCCCAAGTCTAAAATGTAAACATGATTTTTTGATGCCAATTCTCCGGCAGTACCTTCACCCCAGGTTCCAACCGCTGTCGAGTCTTCCGCTCCGCTGCTGGCATCAATTTTCCAATCCGGATTTGCGGGGAGTTCTGCAGATTCAAAATCCACGGGGCCCAGGTCGCATACTTTCATCAACTTCGAATGGTTCAGATATACAGAGCGGTTCAGGTTGCTACTGCCCAAGGCAATATCCCAAGAATTCCGATCTACAATGGCCACTACAGAATCGGTTTCAAGGTCGTAATAATGATGGGTGCCGTATTCCGGTCCCATTTCTATTACCCTAGAAATGACGCCCTGAGGTGAAACATAGGGTGGAACGGGGTCATCTTCAGCGAAGCAACCAAAACCAAGTAGGATATATAGAAACAGGAAAAAACCAGATGTTCTCATCGTTCGTTACCGGCTGAAAATTGATACGCACAGGAAAAACCAAATGTTCTGCCCCAAAGGGTGGGCAAGCTTCCGCTTCCCTGACTGTGGGCCGTGCCACCTCCCCCACCCGATTGAAGTACATTGGTTACATCAAACAAATTCTTTCCAAGAAGGGTAATCCTCAGTTTATTTTTTAATAAACGCTGAGTATACGAAACATCCACCGAAGCAAATCCATCCAATTCACCTTGCCGAACGGCCGGCTCACCACTAATGGGGTCCACATCTGCATACAAATACGGCTGAGTTCCATTGTATTTGGCAAACACTTGAAAACGACCTTGCCATTCATGAAACACAACCATAGCTTGAGCCCGGTATTCTTGTGCCCATACATAGGGCTGTTGTACCTGATAATCAATTTCAAGGGCCTGTTGAATGCCCGTAAGACTAAACCCAACATCCAGCACAAAGCGGTTCCATTGCATTCCGCCTTCCACTCGCCCCCCCAATGTATTCACAGATGAAATGTTCTCTGAACGGTACACCATTCCACTGGTATTGGCCTGCAAAACCTGCCGAATCTGGTTGTTCACCTGATTGTAAAATCCATTTAAGCTGAACCTCAACTGGGTTTTCTTGCTTGGGCAGATTCCCTCTGCCGATTCGGGCAAGCGGGTCCATTTCCTGGGCTTTGATTCCGACAAGGCCACCCACGACCTCTGCCATTGAATTCCCCATTGAACTTGATGCGACTGCTCGGGCAGTAAATCTGGATTTCCCAATAGGTTGTGATTTACATCCACAAATTCAAAGTACAGTTCTTTCAGGGAAGGGGCTCTGAATCCTTGGGCATAAGATGCCCGCACCCGAAAGCCATGGCTATTCTTCCACATGGCATGGAAGGATGGAATGGGCCGCATGGCAAAGGCCGAATGATACCCATATCGAATTCCCGGTGTAAATGCCCAGTTTTTGCCCGGGCGGTATTCGAAGCTGCTAAAGCCTGACACTTCACCAAACGATTGATGGCCCTCTGAAATGCGTGGTCCTTCTCCATAATCCCAGGCAGCGTCATAACCCATCTGCCATTTAAACCGCGTACTGTCTCCCTGAGGTGTCCAATGAAAAACCCCTCGACTCATCGCCCGGTTGAACACATCAAGGTTGCTGTCAATCGGAATTTCCTGCAAACTCACCAAATCCTTACGAAAAGATTGCCGCTGCCGTTCATAGTTGTTGAATGCGGCGGTGAGGTTGATGTGCCAGGATTTGCCCACAAATCCTGTCAGTTGAACGGTTTGGTCTAAGCGCCGCGTGTAAAAATACTGGTCATTGGCAGCAATGTAGAACGGAGCTTCCGGCTGACCTTTAAATTGAAGCGTTTCAAAGAACATTTGGCTGTTGCTGCTCAAATACAAGCGTTTAAGTGCTACACCGTACATGGCATTGCCAAAATACTGCTCTCTGGGCTTCCAGGCCTGCCACCTAGAAACGGTATCGGTAGGATTGAATCCATCAAAAAAGTACCGACCTCCATTGATGGCAAATCTGTGCTTGCCGCGTTGAATGGACAGGCGTGCATCTGCATTGTATTGACCCACGCTTTCGCCATATAAGGTAAACCCGCCGGTAATCGGATGGGTTTGTTCTTTTTTTGAAATTAAATTAATCACGCCCCCAATGGCCGAAGATCCGAATTGAACCGACATTGGGCCTTCAATGATTTCAATTTTTTCTACGTTTTGAAGTGGCAGCTGGCTTAAATCAACATTGCCATCCAGCCTTCCAATTACGGGTACTCCATCAATCATGATTTGAACATTTTCTCCGCCCAAGCCTTGCATGGAAATTCCACTCCCCAAAACGGCATCTTGGCCAATGCGAATGTTCAAGTCGTTGCTCAAAACGTCTTTTAAATTTTGAGCGCCCTGCCCTTCGATGCGTTCTTGCCCAATCGCTCTGGCCTGATACACCGATTCCCGAATTCGGGTTGGACCGCTCAATGCAGATACCACATATTCCGGTGCAGCAAAGGCGCTGGGATACAACACCACCTGAGCGGGCGCTTTTTGGCTGGACAGTTCAACCCAACGGGTTTGCATGCCCATATACCGAACCTGAGCAAAACAGCCGGGCCGCAGAGAAAGGGCAGAAGGAATTATCCAACTTCCTTTAAAATCGGTGGTTCCGCCGCCCAAAACCACAGCCGACGCATTGGTATCTGAATAAATTCGAATGTGAGCCCCAAACAGAGGATCATACCTAGAATCGACCACTTTAATTACAAAAACTTCTTGCCCCGAAAGCAAGGGGGCAAGAAGCAGTGCATAAAAAAGCAGAAATGACCTGGGCATGCGGGTTGAAGGTTACCGCACCAGCATGCGCTGGGTTTGAATGGTACCGGCGGCATGCAGTTGAATAAAGTACATGCCGGACTTCAATCCCAACTTTTCAGCAGAAAAAACGATGTCTTGCCAACCGGCTCCGGCCACCCGCTCTTCGTGCATCACTTGTCCATGCATAGAAATTACGCTAAGCCGTCCTTCTGTGGCACCTTGCGGCAAACGAATCAACCAATGTCCGATGTTGTTTACCGGGTTGGGTTGAACCGCCACTACGGATGTGATTTCGCCTTCTGAATCAATGGAGGCCGTTCCAACTTTGCGTTTGTTGAACACAAATTTGCCGGCCGAACTTCCAACAAATCCGGTGAACCACATTTGCCAAATATCGCCCTGTTGATCTTCAATGAAGAACGACATGGAATCGGCAAGGACAAAAGCGGTACCGGCGAAGGTCTTCCAATCGTGGCCAATGGCAACGATATCCTGACCAAAGGTCAAGCCTGCAACATCAACATCATCCACATGCGTACCACTCACCCGTACGGCCTGCACATTTCGGTTTAGCCGCACTCCGGTAACGGGATAATACACTCCGGGAGAAGCCAGTCCAAGGTATTTCTCAAAGGTCAAATCGTAGGAAGCGCCGGGAGGTTCAGGATCTAAAACACTGGCATTGTCCAAGTCGATGTAAATCCAAGATTTCGCAATCAAGCCGGCTCTGGAGGCAGAGAAGTTGACTTCATTGCTGCCATCCAGGTTGGCCAAACGCAGTTCCAATTCCTGGGTTCCAGCACGTAAAGCTTTAATAAACAGCTTTTTGTAGGATCCGGAAGTGGTTTGAACCACGAACAACTTCGTACCCACAATATCGTGTGAAATTTGATTGTAAGTTCCCCATCCATAATTTGGGAAAGCGGTAGCGGTCATTTCAAACGCACCGGGATCAAACGAATTCATGGCATCGTAAATGGGCAACCAGCCGTTGGAAGTACCCATTCCGGCGGTATCCAATTGAGCCCATTGGCTGGAATCGCCGGCCGTATATTCCCAAGCTCTCACAT
>JAQCBQ010000162.1 GCA_027621385.1 Bacteroidota bacterium
AGCTTGGGGCATCTGGGGCGGTTAGTTCAATTTTATTTGCTTTTATTTTAATTCAGCCCAATCAAAAGCTGTATTTTATTTTCTTGCCCGGCATTGGAATACCTGCCTTCGTTTTTGGAATTGGATATTTGCTGTACTCGGTTTGGATGGCGCGTCGAAATTCCGATGGAGTTGCCCACGATGCCCACTTTACAGGCGGACTGTTTGGTATTGTGTATATGCTGCTGGTTCAGCCGCGGTTGGGGCTTTATTTTATTGATTTGCTGGCGTATTATTTGGGCTTATGAGCGAATTGATTTGGTTTGAAGGAGAATGGACAGATACCGATACGCTACCGGCATCGGCCTTGAAACGGGCTTGGGCCTTTGGCGAGCTGATTTTTGAGACCCTGAGGTCAGATTCCGGGAACATTCCCTTTTTATCGCAGCATGTGCAGCGCATGGAGCGGGCGTTGGATCTGATGCGGTCGGCAACCAAAAACGAGGCCTTGATGGGCTTGATTCAAACCTGTGCTCAAGAAGCGCATGAGCGGTTGAACTGTCGGCATTTGGCCCTTCGGGTGAATGCCTACCGAAGCGGTCAAACCTTGTTTGATGCCGCCGGTTCTTGGTCTTTTTTTATTCTTCCTCGCGCCATTGAGTCCGCCTCAGTTGCCGCCGCAGCTCCTCTTCAAATGGACGTTCATGTGCTTCCCAAGGGCATGATTCCGGGGCGGGCAGGGCTTAAAACTTCCAATTACTTGCCCTATTTGATGGGCCAAGGTCATGATTCTGGTGTGGAGCGTATTTTGTGTACAGCGCAGGGGCAGCTGTTGGATGGAATGCGAAGTCAGCCCATGTTTCAAATGCAGGATGGCAGTTTTTGGCTTCCTCAGCCGGATTTGGGTTGCTTGGAAAGCATATCTCGGCAGCGCTGCCTCAGTTGCTTGCAGGGTAGGAGAGCGGAGGTTCGCACCGAGGCCATGTTTTTAGAGCAGCTGCCTCAGGTTCGGCATGCCTGGTTGGCAAATGCAGTTTGGGGCCTGCGCCCGGTGAGCAAGATGGCAGATAGAGCATTGATGGTCAGCTCTTTCATTCCGGTAGAAGAATTTTGGAATGGCTCGTTTTAAATTCAGTTTTAAAGTTGGAGGGATTGGGCGGCTGACGGGCTTTCCGGGCAAGTCCGCGGAGCAAAACGGGCTGGCGAAAGCCCAAAAGTAGCTCCTCACGTCGCTCTTTTGGTCTGCCGCCAGCTGCCGTTTTGCTCCTTGCGGGCTTACCTCGTCAATCCCTGCCGCGAGCGGCTCCAAAATTAAATGTGATTAAAGGGCTGGGCCCGAATTCCCATCCAAAGGATAGCGTGATTCCCATTTTTGGGGCCGATGGATTGCATGTAAAAAGGACAGGTCGGCGGGCCATCCGGGTCCGCCCTTTACATTCCCGAGTTTTAAAAGTGCTGCCAGGGAAATGGCATCTGTAATTTCGCCATTTTTGGCCATTTCAATGGCTTGATCGATGTGGCAGTGCATCAATTTTAATTGTTCAGTTTCTTCAGGAATAGCGGTTCCTTGGCTTAGGTTGCTGGCCACAAATACGGTAGAATGTTCGTCGGTGACCGAATTGCTGGTGTGCAAATCCAGCAGGTAATGCAGGTGTTTGGCGCTTAGTCCGGTTTCTTCAAGGAGTTCGCGCATGGCGCCTTGACGCAGTGGTTTACCGATGGGGCAACCTCCTTCGATAATTTCCCAGGAATAGGTGTTTAGGGGATATCTGTATTGTCCGACCAAAACGGTATTTCCATGCTCATCGACAGGAACAATACCCACGGCTACATTTTTAAACCCTACAACCCCATAAATTCCGGGATTCCCTGCCGGATTGGTTACCTGATGTTCAACAACTTCAATCCAGGCGTTGCGGTATTTTTCTTCAGATGAATGGGTTATCCAAGGGTTTTCTTGGTCATTATTCATGAGAAGAAGTCCCTTCTGATTTGCTGATGGACTCGCGCATTTGTGTATCGCTTTGCAGATTTTGCATGCGGTAGTAGTCCATAACTCCCAGATTTCCGGAGCGGAAGGCCTCGGCCAGGGCTTTTGGAATTTCGGCCTCGGCCAAAATCACTTTCGCTCTTGCTTCTTGGGCGGCCGCTTTCATTTCTTGTTCGGTGGCAATGGCCATGGCACGGCGTTCTTCCGCCTTGGCTTGTGCTATGTTTTTATCGGCTTCGGCTTGATCCATTTGCAATTGGGCACCAATGTTTTTACCCACGTCTACGTCGGCAATATCGATGGAAAGAATTTCAAATGCAGTGCCGGCATCCAAACTGCGGGCCAAGACGGTTTTAGAAATTCGGTCTGGATTTTCCAATACTTCTTTATGCGAAACAGCTGAACCAATGGAAGATACAACGCCTTCTCCAATCCGGGCAATAATGGTTTCTTCGCCGGCTCCACCCACCAATCGGCGGATGTTGGCCCGAACGGTAACCCTTGCTTTTGCGATCAATTGAATTCCATCTTTAGCCACAGCGGCAACGGGGGGAGTGTGAATGACTTTAGGATTCACGGACAGCTGAACGGCTTCAAACACATCTCTACCTGCCAAATCTATGGCTGTAGCTGTTTTAAAATCCAAATCGATGTTGGCCTTATCGGCTGAAATTAAAGCGTTAATCACAGGAAGAACCCGGCCACCTGCCAGGAAATGTGCTTCCAGTTCATCGCGGCCAACAATAAGGCCTGCTTTCGTGGCGGTGACCAATGCTTTAACAATGATGCCTGGGGGGACTTTTCGGATTCGCATGAATGCCAGTTGGAACA
Source organism: Bacteroidota bacterium (assembly GCA_027621385.1). Classification (GTDB taxonomy): domain Bacteria; phylum Bacteroidota; class Bacteroidia; order CAIKAF01; family CAIKAF01; genus CAIKAF01. The sequence continues at coordinate 2,801 of JAQCBQ010000162.1, forward strand.
AATCAATCCGAACGCCTGCAAATTGGGCAGAAATCCAGAGTCCAAAGGGTAAGAAATAGAAAAAGATTAAGAAAAATAAGACAACGGCGCCTAAAATTAAAAATGCTGGTAACATGCGTTATGAGATTGATTTGATGTAAATGTACTGATTTTCGATGCGTTCTACTTGAATTTCTGCCCCAGATTCCAAATAATCACCAAGGGCATACACTTCATGAATCTGATGTTGAATTTCGGCTTGTCCAATGGGGTTGCATCTGGAGGTTGTTTTTCCAGTCATGCCGGCTTGGATGTTGCTGGCCTGGCCCGGAGCCTTGGATGTTAAGGCCGATTTTATTTCAAATCGCTTCCAGGTTTTTGATCTAAGTCCAGCATAGCCAAGGCCCAAGGATACAAGCACGCTGCCCACCGTAAACAACCAGGCTTGGGTATTGGGCAAATAGAAAAAACTAAGGGCAATGGAGAGGACGGAAATAAGTGCCCCGATAAGACCTACAACAGTAGTTCCGGGAATAAAGATAATTTCTGCGGCAATGAATAGGAATCCAAGAAGTAAGAGCAGCAATAAAGAACCTAAAGTCATAAGGCCATTATGCTACGGTTGCGCTAAGACCGCGGATGTGGAGCTCTTTTTTCATATTAACCAAGCGCTTTTCTTCGCCTTCTTTTATGGTGCATTTTCCATTAAAATGCACCAAATAGGCCGACTGTTCAGCTTGTTCTGTGCTGTGACCACATACATCAATCAGGGTTTTAATGACCCAATCGAAGGTATTGACGTCGTCGTTGTGTAGAATTAAGGAAGCGTCTTTGCCTGATTCTAAGGCCAATTCTGCTTCATCTTGTTCAGCGTGCCAAAGTGGTGAGTGCATGGGGAAGACTAATTTGGTTCAAAGGTCTAAAAAACAAATAAAAGTGTCAAGGTTTTTGAGTCTCTTCTGTTGAATTTTTTAATTGGCAGGTTGTAATTCCCAATAGAGAATAAAGACCACAGAAGCCAACCAAACCGGTTGCTAATGCTGCACCGGCGCCAATCAACAGCAACCAGGAAAAGGACCAATTGGCTGAAATTGGGCTAAAATACAATCCCAACATCGCCACTGCGGCAATCCAACGGATCCATTTGTCCATGTTTCCTACATTTTTTTTCATCTGATTTTTAGCTTTAGAACTCGAAATTTAGTAAAAAAAACCGAAAAATCAACTGTGAATTAAAATGCCTTGGGTTTGTGGTTCTTTTCAGGCATTTGGGTTGGAAGGTATTCCAGTGATTTGATGAAATTTATGGTGGCGACTACGGTCAAATAACTCCGGGTTCCCTTTCCTAGAATCAGCAAGGTTTTGTTGTTTCGGTGGATGGAATACATGGCCATGGTTTCAGGCTTTTCAAAATAATTCAGAACAATATGTTGGCCTTGCAGTAGAAGTCGTTTTCCGTCTGTTGTTTTGACTTTTTGTTCGTAGGTGGTCCATTCTGACACGTCGGCATGAATGCTTTTGGCCCAAACTCGAAGCAGGCCAATAAGGTCATGAGGCCCTTCTTTTTTCCATTCAATCCAAAGGAATCCGGGTTGCAAAGGTCCTGCTATGGTATCCAATACAAATTGAGTTTTGGCCTCCGTGGTTTCAAGTTCATGTTGAAGGGGGTTTTTCCAGGGTTTGTGCAATACCCATTCAAACGGCTCCTTTTGTTGAGCCAATACTTCCATTTGGCCAAACCAAATAAACGAGATTGCAAAACAGAACCAAAACCTCATTTTCCAACTCCCAGTTTAATCAAGGCAAAGAGGGCATAATTCACCATGTCCATGTAATTGGATTCAATGCCTTCCGAAACAGAGGTTTTTCCCTGATTGTCTTCAATTTGCTTTATTCGGTGTATTCGATTTAAAACCATATCGGTGAGTGAAGACAGGCGCATGTCTCTCCAGGCTTCACCGTAATCGTTGTTTTTTGCTTGCATTAATTCAAAAATTTCTTGGGCAATGGTGTTGTATTGCTCCAAGATCGCCTGGGTAGATTCTTCGGGTGCATCCAGAAATCCCATTCGACATTGAATCAAGGCCATAATTCCATAGTTCACAATACCAATGTATTCAGGTTCAATACCCTCAGCAACCTGGGCTTGAAGGCCTCCCTCCAAGTTGCGGATGCGGCGGGCCTTGATGAGCAATTGGTCGGTCATGGAAGATGGGCGTAAAATCCGCCAGTTGCTACCGTAATCCAACAGTTTAGCCTCAAAAATGGATTTGCATACCTTTGCTGCTGCATGGTATTCGTGTTCTGTATTTCCCATGTGTCTTTCTGCTTATGCAAACCTACCAATTTCGATGGAAAAATTCCATTGTTTCGTTTCAGCGGCCTTTGATTATGGGCGTAATCAATGTAACTCCCGATTCTTTTTTTTCTGGAAGTCGGCAGACCAATGAATCTGAATTGCTGAATCGGGCCTTGGCTATGCAGGCGGCTGGAGCCGATGTATTGGATTTGGGCGCCATGTCAACCCGCCCGGGTGCCGATGAAATATCGGTAGAAGAGGAATGGGAGCGCTTAAGAAGGCCGTTGGAACTTTTGGCCGAAGCGGATTTGTCTATTCCCATTTCGGTGGATACCTACCGCAGACCTATTGCTGAAAAGGCATTGGATTATGGGCTGGCCATTATCAATGATGTGTATGGCGGGTTATACGATCCAGAACTTCCTTTACTGGCTGCTGAACATGGCTTGGTGTATGTTCTTACCCACAGCAAAGGAATGGCCAAAACCATGCAGGTAAATCCACAGTACAGCGATGTGGTGTATGAAGTCATGCGTTTTTTTAGTGAACAGAGCCAGCACTTGTATGAAATTGGACTGCATGATGTTTGGTTGGATCCGGGGTTTGGATTTGGAAAAACGCTAAGTCACAATTACCAATTGCTGCGGGCTTTGCCGGCGTTTAAACAGATGTTTTCAGAACCTATTTTGGTGGGTGTATCCAGAAAGCGAATGATTCAAGAGGTTACGGCTGAATCGGCCGAGAATTGCTTG
>JAQCBQ010000163.1 GCA_027621385.1 Bacteroidota bacterium
CTTGGCTTTGGGGTTTTGAGCCAAGGCATGCCTTGGCTCTACGGGCGCCGATTTGCCTTTATTTCGGAACGGTGTTCTTTGTCTTTTCTACGGCGTTCTTTCACCGCCTTTGAAATTCGGCTGGGTTTGCGGGGAACGGGTGGTTTTTTGGCTTCCAAAATGGCCTTACGCAATTTACTTAGGGCATCTTGCTTGTTTTTCAGCTGAGAGCGGGTTTTTTCCGATTCGAATAAAATGGAGCCATCGGCCAGCAATTTATTTGCCCAAACCGTTTGGATGCGTTGCAATTCGTCGGGGCTCAACAATGCTGAACGACCGGGATTCCAGCGTACCTGGACTTTTGTTTCCGTTTTATTGACATGTTGTCCCCCGGGGCCAGAGCTTCTGCAGAACAAAAATATTGCCTCTGCTTCAAGCTCTTCCAGGGGGATCATATCAGTTTTTTTTGCCGGGTGTCAGTAGATGAAATTCAGGGATTTCAACTTGGAACGAGGTTTGAGAAATCAGGTTTTCCATGATAAAAACGCCGTTCATTTTTCCAATTTCTGACCTTAGGTTGCAACCGGATTCATACGAGAAGTTGGCGCCGGGAGCAATAACGGGCTGTTGGCCGACTACTCCAGGGCCGCTTACTTCACGGTGTTCGCCGATGGAATCGAAAATGAACCATTGCCTGCGAATCAATTGAATGGGCTGTTCACCCAAATTTTCAATGGCAATGCTGTAGCTAAATAGAAAGTAGTTTTCTTCAGGAATAGAATCTTCCATCAGATACCTGACTCTGACTTTTACTTTAACATTATTGGTTATTTTTTCGACGGCAAACATGGGTTTAGTCTGCTTAGTTTAGCGCCTTTTCATACTGCTCGGCCACAAAATCCCAATTGACCACATTCCAAAACGCAGAAACGTAATCGGGTCTTCTGTTTTGATAATTCAGATAATAGGCGTGTTCCCAAACATCTAAACCAAGAATGGGTGTGCCTTTAACTGGTGCATCGTCCATTAAGGGATTGTCTTGGTTGGGGCTGCTGCACACCACCAATTTACCGTCGTGTACAATTAACCAAGCCCATCCGGAGCCGAAGCGGGTTTTAGCTGCATTTGAAAATTCCTCTTTAAACGTGTCGAAACTTCCAAAAGCTGCTTGAATGGCCTGGGCCAATTTCCCTGAGGGTTGTCCTCCTTTTCCAGGAGCCATGCAATTCCAAAATAAATTGTGGTTGTAGAAACCGCCACCGTTGTTTCGAACGGCTGCAGAGGCCGAAGAAATTTTGGATAAAATGGTTTCAATGCTTTCATTTTCCATGGCTGTGCCCTGAACTGCAGCATTTAGATTGCTGGTATAGGCTGCATGGTGTTTTCCATGATGGATTTCCATGGTTTTAGCGTCAATATGTGGCTCTAGAGCATTTGAGGCATAGGGCAAGGGAGCTAATTCGAATGGCATATCTACGTGGTTTAGGGGTTAATTATTTATAGAACCAAAAATACGACCTTTGGTTTAAGACACAACAAAAATAAAGGATAAGGGATAGTTAAGCCAAGGCAATTTGTTGCACATATTCGCGGTTGGAAATTTTGCGGGTACGTTGTTTTAGCAATGCAATAATCTGGTTTTTAGTGAGTGGGTGTTCGGGATCCAGCTGAACGTAAAATTTGGCTAGGGTGTTGTATTGTTTCCACATCAATAAAAACCAAACCGTGGTAAAATCTATCTTTCTAAACACGATGGCCTTTTCTTTTGCATAGGTATCAATGTTGTTAAGGAAATCTTCAGGCATTTGAGTCCAATGCCGGCTTGAACGTACGTGGTGACCAATATGGTACCCATCATTAAAGCACTTTTTGTTGTAGGGGCTATTGATGCAGGTAATGCTATTTCGGTAGCAATTGTCCGGATGGTGGGCATCGACAAAGGCATGTTGGGCCCAATTGCCCGCCATCATCATTAGGCGGCTAAAAAACAGGGGCAACCAAAAAACAACAAGACCTGCCTGAAAATTTACCGTAGAGAGGACAATTCCTAAGGCAAGGAAAGAAAGCTCGCCGATTATTACCCGCCGCATGATGGGAGTTCGTTTCTTACCACTTAAGTAATGCACCAGTTCAATAAGTCCAATGAAAAAGAATTCCGAGAAATACAGGAAAAACCCCCATTTGCTGTCGCGCCTAAATTTCATGGTAGAGCTTAAATCCGATTCCAAATTGTTTTCGGGATGGTGCATGGCAATGTGGTGACCGTAATAGGTTTCTGGGGTTTCGCCAAAGAAAGGACCAATAAGCCAAGGAATCACATTGTTGAATCGTTTGTATTTGTTTTTGAAGAGGCTGCGGTGAGAGGTGTTGTGCAGCATCAAAATAAATGGACCTAAGAAAATCGCCCAGTTTAAGAACAAATAAGCAGAAGCAACCCACCAGGAGAAATCAATAAACAGCCATAGGGCTAGGGGAGGAAAAATCAGGATCAATGCCAAGCTTAAATGCACAAATGGAAGATCTCTAGGGTCATTGATGTACGGCAGAAAAAGAGAATCAAGCCAAGAGTATTTTGCTTTTGGAGTGTAGATTGGGTCATCGATGCTTAAAAAAGCGTTTTGTATCATGTTCCTAAAATATCAGCTACAAAGTAACGAAACTTCGCATTAAGTAGTTCGATTTTTTATGCTGTGGCATGCCGATAACTGGGCATTGCTTTACATTGGCTCCTTTTTTTAAATGGGCAGAACAATTGCATGCGTTTCGATGTTTAACTATGTAGAATGTTAAAAATCAAAGTCATGGATAAAAAAACTTGGTTTTTAATTGCTTTAATGCAGCGTCCTACTTAATTTTGAAGTCTAATTGTTGAAAATACATACCAATATGAATACATCTCAAGCCCTTAAAGGTTTATTTTTTGCAGGAATTGCCTTCATGGCTTCTTGCTCAGATCCCACATTGATTACCGATGGTGGCGGTACTGGAGTTAAAGGATGTACCGATCCAGCTTCTGTCAATTACAATCCAAATGCTACGGTTGATGATGCTTCTTGCGTATATATCCAAGAGAAGCAAAATTCTGTATTTGTAAAATTCACTGCTACTTGGTGTGGCCCTTGCGGTGACTGGGGTGCCCCAGCCTTTACCAATGCAGTTGATGGCAATAAAGGTAAATTGCTGGGCATGTCTCTTCAAGTTTCTGACAATTTAACCACCGCTGCCAATGGTCCTTTGGTCGATCAATTCTCTTCCAAATGGGCGTACACAGGCACTCCAAACTTTGCTGCCAATGAGCAAATGGTGGGTACAAGTGTAAATCAGGCCGTAGCTATTGTTAGCGACGCTTCTCAATTGGCTCCTACCATGGGTGTTGGCCTTCGCACCAGTATTGGCGCAGGTCCCAATACCGGAAAAATCAACATTGATGCCTACGTGAAAAACTTTTCAGATGTAACTGGGGTTTATCATTTGGCTGTTTATTTCTTAGCCCGCGAAATTGTTGAAACTCAGAAAGTGGGAAGCACCAACGATCCTAATTTTGTACATCACCATGTTTTAATGGGTGCTGCAACTTCAGGCGGCGCTTGGGGCGAAGAAATTATGGCTAGCGGCGGTTCTAAAGGAGCACTTAAGCATTGGGCTAAAGCGGTTGCTTACGACCCTACTTGGGATTTAGACCAAATTGAAGTGGTTGCTGTTATCTGGAAAAAGAAAGCTGACGGTACATTTGAGTTTGTGAATTCCACAAACAACCGTTAATCAATACGATTTTTTTGAAAAGCCCGATGTTCATCGGGCTTTTTTTTTGCCTGTGAATTGCTGTAGCTGGTTAAACCCCAGCCTTTTTCTTGCATAATAATGATTGTTAATTGCGAGGAATTGTGCAACGTGTTGTTGATCTAAATGGTCTACTATTTAACTAAAATATCCACAATATGAGGCCATTACTTTTTTTGACTATGATCGGTTTTGGATTTTTTAATGGTCTGAATGCTCAATGTGCTGCCCAAATTCAAGGGCCAAGTCAGGCCATTTCCAATTGCATTGGCCCACAGGTTTCTGTTGTGGCTACCGGTCCAGGCCCATATCAATATTCGTGGTTCTCTTCCACCCTTTCCATACAGTCATCGGGAAGTGCCAGCTCCATGCTTTCAACAGCCACTCCAGGTTGGCATAGTTATGGGGTATATGTTGTTGATTCAAACAATTGCACCTCGTTGGCCGTCGACTCCATCGAATTTTTCGCGCCGGTGGACACCTTTTATCAAACGTATTGCTCTTTACCTGATTCAGTATGCATACTGGATTGTCCAATGACGGTGCAGAGTTGGACCTTTACGGATAGCCTTAACAATTTGGTGAATCTGCCCTTGACTTCATGTGTTGGCATTGTTGGGCCGGGCACCTATACCTTGTTTGGAATTTATGACATGAATTGTACGGTCATGCACACCTACCAGGTTGTTCAGGACTGCGGTTCCGGGTCGTTTTGTTCGGCCAGCATTCAAGGTCCCAGCCAAGCCATTAGCAATTGTGTGGGTCCTCAGGTAACCGCCACGGCCACGGGCCCCGGACCGTACCAATACTCTTGGTTTTCTCCGAGCTTAACCATAACAAGTCCCAGTTCGGCCACTACAATGATTTCGGCTACGAGTCCGGGTTGGCATACCCTATCGGTCTATGTAATAGATGCCAATAACTGCACGAGTATTGCCACAGATTCGATCCAGTTTTTCGCGCCGGTAGATACATTTTCCCAAACGTATTGCAGTTTACCCGATTCCATTTGTATTCTTGATTGCCCCATGATTATTCAGGGTTGGACATATACAGATAGCCTAAATAACACCATCAACCTTCCTTTAAATTCCTGCGTAGCCATTGTTGGCCCGGGCAGCTATAATCTTTTTGGAATTTATGATATGAATTGTACGGTAATGCACACCTATCTACTGACCGAAGATTGCAATGGAATGGGAGTTGATACTCAGGAAAGCGCTACAGAAATAAACGTATATCCAAATCCATTTAAGGAGGTGCTTTTTTTGTCGGCGAAGGATTTTAAATCTCAAAAATGGCACTTAACAGACATCTCAGGCCGACAGCTAGGTTTAGGTATAATGGACGCGGAGCTTCAAAAATTAGAGCTGGAAAGCTTGCCTTCGGGTTCCTATATTCTTCATTTGGACAACAACACCGAAATGCGTCATTTTCGCATTCAAAAGCAATAGAAGGCCTTTAGCTTTGCATTATGGCATCGTACACAATTTGTTGTGTTTTTGCCCTAATTTCCTCTTTGATTATGCCTTTGTTTTCGGCATCAGGATGCACTCGGTTGGAAAGAAAAATGAAGATTAAATTGTATTGGGGGTCAGCCCAAACCAGTGTCCCGGTAAATCCGCTATGTCCAAAACTCAAATAACTAACACAATCGCAGGCCGTCCCGCCGTTTCCGTTGGGAGAAGGCTTATCAAAACCTACGCCTCTTCGGTTGCCGTCTTTGCAGAACTGGCATTTAATGAATTCTTTGATGGTGCTTTCCTGAATAAATCGTTCGCCTCCGTAGGTTCCGAGGTTTAAAAACATTTGAACCAATTTTGCCAAATCGTTGGTGTTGGAGAAAAGCCCAGCATGCCCAGCGACTCCTCCACACATAGCGGCCCCCTGATCGTGTACAAATCCTTGAATAAGTTGTTTTCGAAACAAGCGGTCGTTTTCGGTGGGAACCACAATTGGATTTTCCAGGGCATTAAGAGGTAAGTAGGTCAATGTTTTTGCCCCTAAAGGATGGGCCAAAAAACGCTTGTGCAGTCCATCCAATCGTTCGTTGCCCGAAAATTTTTCTA
>JAQCBQ010000164.1 GCA_027621385.1 Bacteroidota bacterium
AATGCTCAAGGCACCAGCATGGCCGCTCCTGCGGCAGCCGGCGTAGCGGCAGTATTGATGAGCTATTACCCAGCGATGACCGCACAGGATGTCATTGCTGTACTTATGAAGTCGTCCGTAAAGTCGAAGGAAAAAGTAACCTTGCCTGGCAGCGACAAAGAAGTAAAATTCAACAGCTTGTCAAAATCAGGTGGTCGCATTGATTTGTACCGGGCGGTACAAATGGCCGACAAAAAATTCAATTAATAACTGTTGGTAGCCCTGAGGGATGCAGGTGCCATGGTGGATTTGGATTGCGCTTGGAATGGCCGGCAGCCTAAGCTTGCCAGCGCAGATTCTTGTAAGTGGAAAGGTTGTGGACGGGCGCACCTCGGCTCCACTGCCCTTTGCTTCGGTTGTTTTGGCCGGAACGGGCAAAGGAGTTGCTGCCGACATCGATGGTCGGTTTCAATTGAACGTAGCCAATTCAGAAACCCGATTGGTGGTTTCCTGCATTGGTTACCTGAATGACACCATCGTAGCGGGCAGCGGCAACCTGCGTATTTCCCTGAAGCCATCGTCCGTGCGGTTGAAAGAAATCACCTATTTGGCGGGCATGTCTGAGGCCGAGCGTTGGGTTCGGCGGATTTTGACCAAGCGGGACAGCCTTAACCCTTTGTCCCTTCCAAAATGGAAAGCCACGGTGTATCAGCGCATCAGTTTGAGTCCACAAGCAGACAGCCTATTGGCCATGACCGACAGCCTGCGCATGAAAAAGCCGGATAGCGCCTTATTGGAGATAAAATCCATGGCTGAAAAGCAATATTTCTTTTTGAATGAATCGGTCATAGAGCGGAGGCACTTAAAGCCGGGGCGGTATCAGGAGACCATAAAAGCCAGTCGGACGTCGGGGCTTCAGAATCCCATAATTTCCACCTTAACCACGCAGATGCAAAGCTTGAGTTTTTATGAAGACCGCTTTGAAATTTTGGGGGTATCGTATCAAAATCCCATAAGCAAAGATGGATTGGGCATGTATTATTATGACATTGCCGACACCTTGTATCAGGGGACAGACACCTTGTTGCTGATTCAGTACTTTCCATTAAAATCGAAAAATTCAAAGGGGATTCAGGGGCAATTGTTCATCAACAGCAGCCGGGTAGCCTTGCAGAGTGCGGTAGCTTCGCCGGTGGATTCTACAGGAAACAGAGTAGCCATCGTGCAGCGGTATGAGCCTTGCGACAGCATGGCTTGGTTTCCGGTGCAGCAGCAATTGGATTTGCATTTAAAATCGGCCAGCATGAATGGCATCCCATTGGTGGTGCAATCGCGCACCTATTTGCGGAACATAGAGCGACGGGAGCGGATTCGCCCTTCGGATTTTAGTGCCATGGCCGTAGAGTTGGCTCCGGATTGGGAAGGCAATACCGAAGGATTGTTGCAGGAATTTGGGGCGGAAGAACGGGAAGGGGGTAAAGATTCATTGACCTATCATGTCATGGACAGCGTAGGAAAAGAAATGAACTTAGACCGTAGATTAAAGGGCGTAGAGGCCTTGATAACGGGTAGATTGAGGACAGGAAAGGTCGATTGGAATTTGAATGAGCTCATTCGGGCCAACCAATATGAGGGTTTTCGTTTGGGGATTGGCTTGCAGAGCAATGAGCGCTTGTTAAAGTGGTGGCAGGTGGGGGGCTATGTAGCCTGGGGCTTTAAAGATGAAGCCTTGAAATGGGGCGTATTTTCGGAATGGCCGTTGCATAAAAAAACAGCCACGCGCATTCGGTTGAGTTATCGGCAGGATGTCATTGAGCGGGCGGCTACAGACATGGCCATTGTGCCCCCATTGCAATTGAATGATTTGAATCGGCAGTTGGCGGTATCGGTATTTGACAGCATTCAAGAAACCCGGTTTAGTCTAGAGAGTAGTCCGGTGGCCAATGTTCAGGTGCAGGCCTATGGACAGTACCGCTGGCAAAATCCGACCGATGCGTATCGGTTTGTTCAGGGGGCGGATAGTTTGGTGCGGTTTAGCTTTACCGAGATTGGACTGAGTGTGCGTTGGGGCTTGGGAGAGAAATACATCCCCTTTGGAAGCACTCGGGTTGCCTTGCCTACGCAATTTCCGGTGCTTTGGTTTCAGGTGGGTCGGGGGATAGAATGGGCGGTTGGGGGCGTAGCGTACACGCGGATGCAGTTTAAAATGGAAGAGCGGTACAGTTGGAAAAAATGGGGGAGGACACAGCTGAGTATTTTAGCGGGTTGGGTACCGGAGCGGGTTCCAGCGCAGGTATTATTTAATGGTCGGGGCAGTTATACCGATTTCTCCTTGGTGAGCCGCAATGCTTTTGAGACCATGATGCCGGCGGAATTTTTGGGCAACTACCATGTATTTGGATTTATAAACCACACCTTTCCGAATTGGGTAAAGTGGCGCAAGGTATTTCGGCCGAATTTGACCTTATTTCACAACATGGGCTGGGGGGGCTGGCAAGATCGGGATGTTCATGTGGGAACGGGGGCGAAGAGCTTGGAGGCCGGGTATTTTGAATCGGGTTTAAGCATTGACAACCTGTTGGTATTGAACAATTCCGGGTTTGGGGTTGGGGCCTTTTACCGATATGGGGCAAACGCCTTGCCCGGCGGTCCGGGCAAGAACGTATTTTTGAAGATGAGTATTTCCTTTTTGTTTTAGGGGGGGCCTTCCTAATTATGGCAACACATTAAACTCGATTACAGAAAGTCCTTTCACGTTTCCTCCGGCTTGGAGGGTAGTTCCGGCGGGAAGCCACATGGGGAGGGATGTGGAAATTTGGGGGCGGACTCGATCCATCCGGGAGATAGCCGAGGTGGCACCAGAACTACCCACAAAATTTCTCCAATCATTATTTACAGAATAACAGCACCCGCATGAATTAGTTGCGTTGTACGTTTCAACAATTTGTGCCCCATTGGCAAGATTCACCACTACCCTATATTCAGATGGCCCCCCCGATGTTTGATTTACAGCCATCAACCAAAAATTCCAACGATCAATTTCATTGTTCCCGGGCGAAGGTGGTGTGAAGGTCGCTACCGTGGTAAATTGGTTGTAGGTATTGTTCAATGGAGAGCTGGAATTGTCTTGGTCAATGGCCGAACCGCTTCCACTTCCCAGAAACCGCATTCGAATAACAGTGTTGCAAATTTGCCCTCGGGCCTGCACCTCTACTGAAGTCACATTTTCCCATCGGCTTACATTGTAGGAATCGTAGCCAAGTACGATGGTATCTCCATTTACGTAAAAGGTAGGCGAGACGCGAATGCCTTGAGAGAGGCCCAGCATGGCGCTTTCTACCTTCCAGACCTTATTTTGGGGTACGGAATCGAGGGCTTGAACTAGCTTTACCTGATTGAATTGAAGGCTACCTTGAGAGAATCCGGTGCTGCCGATGGCCATGCAGAGCAAAGCGAGGCTGGATTTAAGAAGGGGAAATGAATGCATGAGATAAAAATAAGGAATGTTTTTGGGAGTGCTGCCGTGGAGGTGTGTGGGCAGATAAAGGTAACATTTGGCTAATAATCGGATTAAATTTGTACCTTGCATTAAATAACCGTTTAACTATGTTTAAAAATTACATTTTACCCGTGGCTTTGCTTGCTGTTGCAGGCGTTGCACAAGGCCAAAAAGCAAGTCCACAGCGGGCTGTAGCTGGTCTGTATGAGTTGCCATTTACCGGTGGAGGTCATTCCACGGAAGGCGCTTCTGATTTCTTTTCATCTGTGGTTTACTCTGAGACCTGGAGCTTTGGCTTTGCAGGAGAGATGGGTCCATGGACCAATCCACTGAAGCAATCTACCGGCTCCAATGGTTTGGAAAACGACAACGATGCCGCTTGGGAATACCGTGGCACCGGTACCGTTCCAGACGTAACCGTAGGTGGTCGTGGTGCTTGTGAGAATTCCTTGATTAATTCGACAACGGTCGCCAATGGCTTTGTTATTTTTGATTCAAACTGGCTGGATGACCAAGGTTCTACATGTGCCGGTGCTTTGGGTTCAGGACCTGCTCCTGCTCCCCAGCGTTCTATTTTGACTTCTCCTGTCATCAACTTGTCGAACAATCCTGTTGTAGGTTTGGCTTTCGAGCATTACACTCGTGTGTTCCAAGGGAACCGTGTGGTGGAAGTTTCTACCAACAACGGAACAACTTGGACTCAAGTTTGGGCTGCTGGAACAACTCCGAACAGCATCGATTCCGGTACTGTTTACATTCCATTAACCGTTGGTGGTTCTGCTAGTTTTCAGTTCCGTTTTGTATGGGATTCTGATTACTATTCTTGGATGATTGATGACATCTATTTGGGAGTTCCATTGAACTATGAGATTTCTCAATCGGATGCTCAGTTTACGTTTGAATATTTGAATTCAAATTTGTTTACCAGTGGAGACACTCTTCACACGAAGTTTTTCCAAACTACCCCTACAATGACCGCTGGTCTGGACAGTATGTTTTGGGGAACAACCGTTTCCAACATGGGCGGAATGAATCAAGACGTTAACGTTTCTGTTACGCTGCTTGACATTTCAAACAACGTAATTGGTCAGGATGCTGTAACCTTCAATTTGGCTGCAGGAACTTCTCGTGTAGTTCGCCGCAATGCCGCTATTGCTGCTCCTACTGCCTTGGGTTCATACCGTGTAGTCATCGAGTCTCAAGGCGTAAATCCTGATATGATTAATCCTGGAGACAACACCTTCCAACACTCATTTGAAATCAATGACACCATTTATGCTATGGAAGGTCTACCTAAGGTAAACCCGGTGGCTGGAACAGATTTTCAGTATGTATTCCACAATGCAACAGATGCATCTATTCCGAATGCACCGAACGAGCAGAAATACCATTTGATGACCAATTTCGAGGCCTACAATCAAGATATGGTCTATTTCATTGAGACCTATTTGATCGCTGATGCCTCAACTCAAACGGCTCCAACCCGGGTTACCACACCTGGAACCCAATTGTCTGGTTTCTTAGCCAACCGCACTCAGTCCGGTTTGGATATTTTTGGTTTCCCTGATGACATTCACACTGTTGCTCCTTGGGCTCAAGGCGAAACCGGTCGTTACATCCGCATGAAGATTTTCCCAACTCAAATTCCTCCTACCGATAGTACTACCCAGTTCTATGGTGGTGTAATGTTGGAATCGGCTCAAACTGCTGTGAGTGATCCTGCCGGTAAATTTGTAATTCCAGGTATTGCCGGAGATCGTCACCAAGGTCAAACTACCTTGTATTGGGCTCCTGCGGACTACACCTATTATATTTATTCTGGTAATGCAGTGGCTACCGTTCGTTTAGGTCTTCAGCCTTTGGGCACCAGCAATGCTATTCCTACTGAGATTGGTGATTTCAGCAGCTTCTTGTTGAGTGAAATGTATCCAAATCCTGCTCAAGAGGTATCGAACCTAGAGTTCACCTTGAATGAGCCAGGAATGGTGGAAATTTATACCCGCGATTTGAATGGCCGCGATGTGGCTGCTCCAGTTCAAGGTATGATGCAGACTGGTACTCACCATCATGTTGTAAATACCTCTGCGTTGGCTTCAGGAGTTTACCATGTAACCTTTATTGCTCATGGCAAAACGGTTACTCGCAAACTGATTGTTGCTGCAAAATAACCTATAAACCAAACGGTTGAAAAAGGGGGCTTCGGCCCCCTTTTTTGTTTATGGATGTTGTGGTTGGATGTTGATTTGAGCTTGGCCGCGAAAGTTGAA
>JAQCBQ010000165.1 GCA_027621385.1 Bacteroidota bacterium
CGATCGACTTCCGGGCAGCAATCAGCTGGAAGATGCGGCCATGGCCTACACCAGTTCGGCCTCACTGACGCAGAATGGCATGAAGGGCAACCGCTGGAGCCTTATGCTGTCGTATCGGCAATTGGATATTCTCAACCAAACGCTTTCTAACCTGCAACCCGTTCAAAATTTGCTGGCAAGAATGGAAGGCCGGCAAAACTGGCTGAAAGGAGCGGTTCAATGGAACCTGTTTATGGAAACCGGCTCGGGGTTAGAGAACCGAAGGGAAGAACTTTTTTTACCTAGCCTAAATGGAATGGGCGATTATGTATGGGTAGATTACAATGCAGATGGCCTGCAATCCCGCGATGAATTCGAACTGAGGCAAGGCACAGTGGTTGGAACAGATGGACAAACGTATGTGCGAATATGGCTTCCCTCTTCGGAATATGTGCAGGCCTGGTACCACCGAACTACAGGACAAATTAATGCTCGTTTCCCACAAAAGTGGAGCAGCAAAGGGCAGCCCAAATGGAAACAATGGCTGGGAAAATGGTCGGCTCAATCGGTATATAAAACCGACCGAAAAATGCTGCAGGCCGATTTTATCGAGATTTTGAATCCCATAGCTCCGGCCATTGCCGACAGTTCGCTGTTAACCCTGAACCATCAATGGAGAAATTCAGTGTATTTTAACCGCTTTGGCGGCTGGTTGGGATTGGAATACGCGTATTTGGAACAGCGCAACAAGTCATGGATTGCCGGTGGAAGTCAATACCGCAGCGACCAGGGCCACCGGCTTAAGTTGAGAATCAGCCCTGGCAAATCCCTATCGGTTGAAAGTCATGTTGGACGATTAATCAAAAGCAACCGCGCTGAATTGCTTCGCTCGCGAGAATTTGAACTGCGGCAATCGGAAGCAGGCACAGATGCGTACTGGCAGCAATCTACGCGCTGGAGAGTCGGGTTGCACTACAGGTATGTGTTAAAAGAGCGTTTGCCCTTTATCTCGGGCGGTCAAGCCATAGCCGAGGGGCCCGCATCTGAATTGCACCATCCGGGAATTAGTTTCAAGTACAATGCGCTTAAAAATGGCAGCATTGAACTGCGGGCGGATTACTTGAAATTTGATTATGCTCAGCCGGGGAATGACCCTTTAAGTTTCGAGATGCTGGAAGGACTTCAAGTGGGAGATAACCTAACTTGGTCTGTTCAAGCCGCTCGGCGCTTGGGAGAATACCTGCAACTTACCGTTGGGTATCAAGGCCGTAAATCACCGGCCGGGCCAATCATTCATATGGGGAGTGCTCAGGTTCGCGCCTTTTTTTAATGGAATCCCTCAGTCCGATCTCGAAAAATCAATCGCCCCTCGCTCCCCTCCAACTTCCTTTTTCCAGCCGCTTGGTTTGTTTATTTGAAAATTAGTGATACATTTGCAACCCAGTTCATGGGAGCATAGCTCAGCTGGTTCAGAGCACCTGCCTTACAAGCAGGGGGTCACAGGTTCGAATCCTGTTGCTCCCACTCCACATCCCTCTATTTAGAGGGATTTTTTTTTACCGTTGCTGAGCAAAATTCCTCCACCGCTGCAGCAGTTCACGCATACCCTCTGGAGGCTCTGCGCTGAATTCCATCATTTCTCCTGTTGCTGGGTGTTGAAAACCAAGCATCTCAGCATGCAGACCCTGCCCGGGGATGCATTGAAAGCAGTTCTGAACAAAGCTCTTATAACTGCCACTGTTTTCTCCGCGCAACACCGCATTGCCTCCATAAAAGGGGTCATTAAAAAGGGGATGCCCCAGGTGTTTCATGTGCACTCGAATTTGATGTGTGCGGCCCGTTTCCAACCGGCAATGCACCAAGGAAACAAAACCCAATGATTCCACAAGTTCATAATGGGTAACGGCATGTTTTCCTTCTCGCCCATCTGGAAAAACTGTAAAATGTTGCCGGTTTTTTGGGTCGCGGCCAATGTGTCCTACAATGCTGCCTTTTTCCTCTTTCGGAGTTCCCCAAATCAGGGCTAAATATCTTCGGCGGCTTGTCCGTTCAAAAAACTGCTTGGCCAACATAGTCATGGCCTCTTCGGTTTTTGCAATCACCATAACACCACTGGTGTCTTTGTCCAGTCGGTGTACCAGGCCAGGCCGGTGCGCCTCCATGCCGGGCAAGGATTTAAAGTGATGCAACAAGGCATTCACCAGCGTTCCAGAGTGGTTCCCTACCCCTGGGTGCACGACCATTCCGGCCGCTTTATTGATGACCATCAAATGCGCATCTTCAAACAGAATGTCTAAGGGTAAATCTTCTGCTTGCAATTCGCCGGAAAAGGGAGGGGTAGGAAAGGATAGCGATACCACATCTCCAGGCTTTACTCTGTAATTGCTTTTAACGGGAGCTTGGTTGACCAGGAGAAATCCAGCATCGGCCGCTTTTTGTATGCGGTTTCGACTGGTATTTTCCATGCGGTGGCTCAGAAACTTGTCAATGCGCAGAATGGCCTGACCCGGGTCCACAACCCAGCGTTGGTGTTCATATAGCGTTTCTTGCTCGTCCCCCTCCCAGCTTTCTTCCATGCTGAATTAGGGCTGAATCAGTAGGCGTTGCACGGAAAAGTCTCCCTTTTCCATTTCAATTTTAAGCAGATAGGCTCCGGGAGACACCACCGGCAGTGCTAAAGTTTGGTGCTGCTCTCCAGATGAGGCATACACAAACAGTTCACGACCCGTAGCATCAATCAGTCGAGCTTGTTTCCAGGCTTCTTCAGAAACCAATGTGATGCGATCTCGGGCTGGATTTGGATATACCAGCAATGGCGCCTTGGCTTGAACACTGGGCGTTGAAAGCTGGTCTAAGTTGAAATCATTGGCAACCATGGGACGCATCATTGGCGTTCCCGGAATATCCAGCGATTCCCATGATTGACCTATTCGGTAAAAACAATGCTGTGAGGCATCGTTGTTTCGGTCAAATCCAACATTGACTTTGAAAATTTGATTTTGCAGCCAACCAATGTAAAACGGCCCGGAGGTCAAAGGCACAGGTTGTTCCAAAATGTAGGTGGTAAACCCATTGTTTTGATAAATTCGACGCGCGTTTTGGTCGAGTGGGCTGACTCCAATCCGAACCTTTTCTGTGTACAACGGAGCCTCGTCCAGGTTGCGCCAAACGTGCAAATCGATGTTTCTAGACAGGTTGTTTTCCTTTACCGGACTAAAATAAATGCTGATTCCGTATAGGGTGTCGGCGAAATTGTTTTGAAACTTCATGGCCATATAGCCCGGAACACCTAGCCATGCCGCGACTTCGGCCGTGCCATCATCGTAGGCAAAATAGTTGTGGAAGGGTTGAACCACTTCAACGGTATCGTTGGTCAATAAAAAGTCGTTGTTCAATTGAGTTAGAAAGTGCTTCACCCGAAAGGTGGCACTGTCTTGCAAGGGAAAATATCCACCCATGGCAAAATCATAAGTAAAGTCGGGATTGCTCCAGCGGCTGTAGGTGGAATATCCCGAACTGGAATAAGGGCCAATGGCATTGGTGTCGAGGGAAGATGGATTGTAGTCGGTAGGGTAAGCGTTGAATACATTTCCATCTTCGTCACTCACTTCAAATCCATAGCTGATGGCGCGGGTTTGGCTGCCGCAATTGCTGATTTTATTGACCCATTTTTGTTCAATATCAGGCATGGTAACCTGTGTCCAGGGCATGGCAGTATATTCCCGAAGAAAATGGGGCTGAGCCGATACGAATGCCACATCTTCATGAATGGTATCGGCCTTTGATCTAAAACGGGCCAAATACACATAATCCAGGTTCCAATGGTCCTGATTTCCACTTTGATTGGCATAATTTACCCAGCGGAATTGAAATCCATCTTTCAAGAATCGAGGATTGGTGATGGGAATGTGCACGATGGAAAAGGGACGGACGGAATCTCCCGCGGCGCCCCACATGCGGTACCACTTGCCCTGAAGCGGATCTTTAAATTCTAAAATCAATGAATCTTGAGCGGCAGGGGCATATCCGTTCCCCTGTGGTTGCACCCAAAACGACAGGTATAAACTGTCTGACACCGGGTACTGAAGATGTATCGGCTTGGAGGTGAGGCGGTCACACCGGCCATAGGAGGTGGAAGAAAAATTGTAAGGGCTCCCCAATTGATCGGTCCCATCAAAAGTAACAACACCTACGGTGGGCGGGTTTCGACCCATGGTATTGTTGATGTAGGTTTGATTTTCAATCCAAATGCTGCCATCTCCGTTGGGCAAATAAATGCGGATGGTGTCTGTAGTATCAGAGGAAATTAGACCATCCGCCAACTGCGGTATGGTATCAATGCTCAAGGTTGAAGTATCATAAACCAATCGAAGGGGAAAATACGACCAAACCAACAGGGTGTCTTTTTCAACGAAAGGATTCAGAGAATCGTTGAATAAAATGATTTTATGCGGAACGTTCAAAAAGCTATCAATTTGATTTCCTCCGCTCAGAATGTAGGTGTAAGATGGGGCTGAGGTGAATTGAAAGGGCCATTGAGCGGGACTGGGTTCTACCCGAACTGTGGTGCGCACTGTATCAAAGGGCGGAGCATAAAACCAAGGTTCATACCGCATAAAACGATTGGTGCTGAAATCATCTTTCAGGGGCAAGGATAAGGTATCCAATTGAAAATAAACATTGTCACCCGCTGGATTGTAAGAAAACACCTGCGACATTGAACTTTGAATGATGCGCTGAGCCGATTGGTTCCATTTTCCGGGATTGTAGTCCAATGGACCCAACATCAACTGAGCAAATAAGTTGTGTTGAGGCGACCACAGGGCCAAAATCATTCCAATAAGGAGCAAACAGCGTTTCAAGGTGGTTGAGTATTCAGAGAGTTAAGGTAAACTATTCCAATGGGATTTCAAAATCAGTTTCTGCAGAATTGGGAGCTAACGTTTGATTATGTAGCGGATCTACAATGACTACTACCTTGCTTCCCTTTTCAATTCTGCTGCCAGGTTTGAGCTTTTTACCCTTAAACAATACATCTAGAACGGGCGGATTCATTTCGAGTTTGGGTTTAGATCGGTCGGCAGCTAAAATCTGTTGAATAACAAAGCCCCGTTCCTGAAAGTCAGCTTGCAAGGCGCGTAAGCTCATGGAATGGTAATCGGGCACATGAATGCGCGCTTCTCCTAGGGCTCGTACAAACAGGCGTACTTTTCGCCCCCCTTTGGCTGAGCTTCCGCTCAACGGAATTTGCTCTAAAACATGTCCTTTTGGAACTTCTTTCAGGCTGTCTGGAACATCAAAAAGCGTATCGGCAAACACGCCTTGCAGGGACTCATTTGCCAACGATTCAATCGCATTATCAAGAGGCATGCCAACCACGTTCGGAACCATAATTTCTTCCCCGTGCCGAGTAATCCAACGGAACAAACCAAAGGTCAATACCACCAAAAGCAACATTACCACACCGGCAGCAGCGGCATTTTTAAGAATGTTTGACCAAGGTTTCGGTGCGTTCTGCTTCATGGTTCAGTAGAGATGAAGCGAAGATACGCTTTCCAGCGAAATTCTTTCTAACCCCCTAAAAACTCAATCGGGTGCCGATTCATCGAAGTCGGCAGGCCGACCTCCATTGGGCCGATGCATCATTTTGCGCACGGCATATTCCATTTGCTCAATTTCCCGGCAACCAATAAACCATTGCTGTTCATTTTTTAAAAAAAGGCGCAAT
>JAQCBQ010000166.1 GCA_027621385.1 Bacteroidota bacterium
ACGTTGGCCTAGAATCAGGGCGTTATCTCCCATCCGCAGGCATAAATCAAAGGATTGGTTTGGGCTCATCACATGTGTCCGATTTCGTCGGGAATGGTATAAAAGGTAGGATGCCTGTAAATTTTATCTTTGGCGGGTTCGTACAGTTCTTCGGCATCTCCGGGGTCTGAAGCCGTGATGGAATCAGAAGGAACCACCCAGATGGAAACGCCTTCGTTTCGACGGCAATATACGTCGCGGGCATTTTCAAGCGCCATGCTTGGGTCGGCGGCATGCAAACTGCCAACGTGCTTGTGGCTCAGCCCATTTTTACTGCGAATAAAAACCTCGAACAGAGGCCAATTTTTGCTATTCATAGATTTGGTTTAGGCAACATTGATTTGGCGCTTTTCGGCAAAAGCCAGCGCAGCTTCTCGAACCCAAGCGCCATCGTTGTGGGCTTTATTCCTAGCTTCAAGCCTTTCTTTGTTGCAAGGGCCATTTCCTGAAACAACGCGATAAAACTCTTCCCAGTCGATAGGACCAAAATCGTAGTGTCCGCGCTCTTCGTTCCATTTTAGTTCTGCATCGGGCAAGGTAAGCCCGAGGTATTCAACCTGAGGAATGCTTTTATCCACAAATTCTTGACGCAGATCGTCGTTAGAAACCCGCTTAATTTTCCAATCCAGCGATTGTTGGCTATGCACACTTTCGCTGTCGTTGGGGCCGAACATCATTAAGGCCGGCCACCACCAGCGGTTCAAGGCATCTTGCGCCATTTGTTTTTGCTCGGGGGTTCCAAAGGCCATAGACATCATAATTTCGTAGCCTTGGCGTTGATGGAAACTTTCTTCTTTGCAAATGCGTACCATAGCACGGGCATAGGGACCATAGGAGGTTCGGCATAAGGCAACTTGGTTGGTAATGGCTGCTCCGTCCACCAACCAGCCAATGGCCCCAATATCGGCCCAGTTTAACGTGGGATAATTAAAAATGGAAGAGTATTTGGCTTTGCCTGAATTCAGGTCGTCCATCATTTCGTCGCGCGAGGTTCCAAGGGTTTCGGCGGCGCTGTACAGATAAAGTCCATGCCCGGCTTCGTCTTGAACCTTTGCCAACAAAGCGACTTTTCTGCGAAGACTGGGCGCTCGGGTAATCCAATTGGCCTCTGGAAGCATGCCAACAATTTCAGAATGGGCGTGCTGGCTGATCTGCCTCAAATTGGTTTTACGGTAAGCCTCAGGCATCCAATCTTTGGGCTCAATGCGTATTTCTTGTTCTATCTTAGAATCAAATAACCGTTGTAAATCGTCTTGTTCCATTGGACAGGCTTTAGGCTGTAAATTTACGAAAAAACAACGGCGAACGGGGAATTGTTGAACGTCTCATGGGAAAAATCACTCTTTTAAAGAGGTACAAACGAATCTAAGGCCTTTTTCCATCGGCGATTCCAGCGATGCGTTGCAAGAAACGCTGCAGAATTTCACATTCTGTAGGAGTGATTTCAAATCCATGGGCCCGCATTACCTCATTCAGGTTTTGCGCCTGACCATCGTGCAAAAAGGGAGGACTAAGCCAGCTGGTATTCAGAGCGGGCGTTCTAAAGGCAAACGAATCCTGAGGCAAACCCGTGATTCGGTAGCGTCCCAAATCCGGCCCCGGCTCAATGCCCGGAAGGCGGTGAAATTTTCCATCGGTCCAGCCTGAGCCAGAATGGCAGGAATGGCACTGATTCTGTTGAAACCATTCCAATCCGATTTGATAATCTTCATCTAATATGGGCTTTGGCGCCTGAAGGGTTTCCTGAAATTTTGCCAAGGCTTCCACCGTCGTTTTCAGGTCAAGTGGCCCGTTCAAGTCCTGCAGGTAGGGTTTGCCCTTTAGTCGTTCTAGTGCCTGTGCCGGCGGCAGTCCAAAATCTCCATCGGCATGAAGTGGAATTAAGGCCTGTTCTTCCAATGTGTGTACGCCTCCATCCCAATTCAGGTGTTGTTTTTGCCCCACTCCCAACAAAGAAGGAATGTTTCTGGCAGGTACATTCTTGGTGTTTCCACCGGCCACCCTCAGGGTGTCAGAATAGGCCAAGGCTGGTCGATGGCAATGGGCACATGAAATGGTGCCTTGGTTTGACCAAGCGGTTTCAAAAAACAAGGCTTTCCCCAAAGCTACATAGGCCGCGGAGTCGATGTCTTCATTTTTTTTATCGGCTGATCCTAGGGCACAGCTGCTTAAAAAACAAACCAGGCAGCAAAGTTTAAGGAATGGCTTCAAGGGCATAAAAGGCTGAGGCAAGCCGATTGCTGATGTATTCAGCGCGGGCATAATCGGCGTCGGTGGAGCTCATGGCGTGTACATTTAAGCCATCGCCCTGCATGTCATAGCCCTCCAGCAAGCGGGCTAAGTCCATTTTCAATGCATATTTAGAAGCCAATTCAGCGCTGGGATTGGGGAGAGAAATCACGCGCAGCAACGAATTCAAACCGGTATGAATGGAAAAGGTTTCCCCTGCCGACATGTATTGCCCGTCTCCGTCCAAATCAATTCGGCCCTCCAACTTCATAAAAACATAACCGGGCTTCCAAGACCAATACATGTTTTGAGCCGCAGACAAAGGGTGTTCATCTCCATATTGCCAAGCCGGAATGGCCAGGCTTCCGGTTGAATCATTCAAGCTATTTGGCACGCCCAAACTAAAATAAAAGGTATCTGGAATTGCACTTTGAGGCACAACCACCCAAAACCGTCCCTCCCCATTTTTTATCAACGAAATTCCCTGAGGGTTGGATTTGGTATTTCCTTGCAGAACATGAAAATCAGAGATATAAAATGAAATTTCAGTAAAGCGTAGGGATTGCCCATTGCGATTCACATCTTGATTTAGGACTAGAGATTGACAATCCCATTCTAAAACGGGCAGAATTTCAACATCGGCATCGCTGTTGGTGCAGCCAAGGAAAGGAAAAAGGATAAAAAAGAAAGCCAGGCGTAAAATCATCAGAGTAAATGTAGCAAATACCTACTTTTACTGCGTGAAATTAACATTTTATGGGGCTGCCAAGACAGTCACCGGCAGCAAACACCTCATCAAAACCCAGCAAGGCGTTCAAGTTTTGTTGGATTGTGGTTTATTCCAAGGCTATGACCCCAGATTCAAAGTCTTAAATCGGCATTTTGGCTTTAATCCCATGGAGCTGAACGCCGTGGTGTTATCGCATGCCCATATCGATCACTCCGGCTTGCTTCCCATGTTGGTAAAACAAGGATTTTCAGGACCAATTTATTGTACCTCGGCCACAGCCGATTTATTGGAAATCATGCTGTTGGATTCCGCGCACATTCAGGAAGCCGATGCTGCTTTTTTCAGCAAACGCCACCCAAAAGAAGCACCCCGCAAACCACTCTACACAATCAAAGATGCAGAACAGTGTTTGAAATTTATTCGACCTGTTAAGGAGCAGGCTTCTGTTGAACTGTCGCCTGAAATTCAATTCAGCTTCTTCGAGAATGGGCATCTGTTGGGTAGCGCGGCCGTGGTCCTTGAAATAACCGAGAACAACAAGGTTACCCGACTTGGTTTTACGGGAGATATCGGAAGACCGGAACCCGGCATGCTGAAGCCGCCAGTACCCCTACCGCCGGTCGATTATCTGATTTGCGAAAGCACCTATGGAGACCGCCTTCATGAGGAAGAGCACTTTGGCCCCTTTGAACTTAGAGATTTGATTCAGCAGGTCTGCATCAAGCAACGAGGAAAATTATTGATTCCGGCATTTTCCATTGGAAGAACTCAAGAATTGATCTTTGCTCTTGATTACCTGCATAATTTTGAATCCTTACCTGATATTCCAATTTTCATCGATAGCCCTTTAGCCACCAAAGGAACAGAAATCTTCAAGCAGCATTTGGGCGCATTCAATGCGCGTTTCCAGCGCTATCTTTCCTTTGATGCCTCTCCCTTTGGATTCCCAAACCTACATTTCACTGAAAACGTCGAAGAGAGTAAAGCCATCAATTCCATACAAGGTGGGGCAGTTATTATTTCGGCGAGTGGAATGATGGATGCAGGCCGAATTCGGCACCACCTGTACAACCACCTATCAAACCCTAAAAATGCCATTTTGGTGGTTGGGTATGCAGAGCCTTCCACATTGGGGGGCCACCTTCGCTCTGGCGCAAAATCCGTACACTTGTTTGGAGAAGAAATACCCGTTCGGGCCAAAGTGGTTCGAGCCGGCAGTTTTAGTGGCCATGCGGATTATCAGGAAATGTTGGATTATTTGCGGTTGCAAAACCCTGAGCAGCTTAAGACTATTTTCCTGGTACATGGGGAAGAAGATGTTCAAAAAAACTGGGCCGAGCGCCTTGAAGCCCATGGATTTTCAGGCGTGATCATCCCCGAACTTCAACAGGAATTTGAAATTCCATGAACAATCTGAGGCTAATTTGGACCTGGATTCGGCACGAATGGAGGATGGAACTCAGGCAAAAAGCCGGAATTCAAGGCGCTTTACTGTATATAGTGGTTACCTTGGTGGTTGCCTATCAAGCCATTGGAGCCGTCCAAGACATTGAAACCTGGGTAGGCTTATTGTGGATTATCTTATTGTTTTCGGTCGTCAATTCCAGCTCCAGAGCCTTTTCAGCCGAGGGAACAGGAAAAAAAATCCTGCTGTACTTTTGGCTTAAACCCGGACAGTTGATTTTAGCCCGAATGGGCTACCAAATGATGTTCAATGGGCTTACTGGAATAATGGGCTTTTCCATGTTCGGAATTCTGATGGGCATTCCCGGAAATGGGCTTGGAATGTTGGTCTTACTGGTGGCAGCAGGAAGTGCCGCTGCCGCAGCCCTGGGCACCTTTATGGCCGCCATCGCTTCGGTTTCCGGAAATGGAGCCGGACTTTCGGCGGTATTGGGTTTACCACTTATGGTCCCCACCCTGATTGCGGCCAGCAAAGGCAGTATTTTTTGTCTTCAGGGCGGAATAAGCCAAGCCCAAATGTACTTGGCCATGCTGTTGTTGTTGACCACCTTGGTCGTTTCCCTAGGATACATCTTATTTCCATACCTTTGGCGCGATTAAAATCCATGAAAAATTACCTGAAAATAGCGGCCATTTTGACCATGATTTGGGTCATTCCAATGGCCTTTCTGGGCGAGGTATCTGTTCAGCCCGTTTTGCATGAAACCATACGAAATCTGTATTGGCACGTTACCATGTGGTTTTCTATGTTCGTTTTGTTGCTGGCCGCCGTGATTCATGGCATCATTTATCTTAGAACCAACAACAGCCTGAACGATGAAAAATCGCTGGCCTTAACCCAAGTGGCCTTGGTGTATGGCCTGATTGGAATTGCCACGGGAATGATTTGGGCCCGCTTTACCTGGGATACGTTTTGGACCAAAGATCCGCAGCTCAACGGAGCCGCTATTACCATACTTGCCTACCTGGCTTATATGGTATTGCGAAGCTCCATTACCGACGCCCGAAAGCGCGCTGAAATCTCGGCCGTTTATGGCATTTTCGCTTTTGTATTGATGGTGGTCTTGATTGTCATTTTACCCAGAATGCAGGATGTCGATTCCCTTCACCCCGGTAAAGGGGGAAACCCAGGTTTCGGGAATTACAAGGATTTAAAAAATGACATGCGATTGGTCTTTTATCCAGCCATTTTAGGCTGGACTCTGATGGCTTTT
>JAQCBQ010000167.1 GCA_027621385.1 Bacteroidota bacterium
CGGTAGTTGAGCGTGCCTTCGACTTCGCTCAGGCACCAGTTCCGGTGGTTGAGCGTAGCCGAAACCACCGGTAACCCCCCCGCCCAAATCCCCCCAAAAGCCACTGAAATAAACGTGCAGTATCGCTCAGCCGAACCACTGAAAACACAAGGCAAATACGCTGAAGCCCAACAAATAGCCCAGTCCGATTTCGCCCCAACTGTGTGCCCCCAACGCCCTGCGCGCCGTTAACGCAAGCCCCCCCAACAGCAAGGCCGAGCAAAATACCAGGAAAAAATACAAGATCCCTGTTGGCCACAACCCAATCACCATGCCCGCCATCCCGCCCCATCCCACCGCATGCAAGCTGATTTTATAGATTAAATTCACTAAAAAGGTCAATGCCGTGGCCACCAAACTGCCCAACAGCAACACATGTATGGCGCTGACCGGAACGGAGTTTTTAAGCAATTGGAAGCTGAAGTAATGCGCTACAACCGATACAAACAACAGGAATTTTCGGTCCGATCTACGCTCTACATTCAGCGATTCTACCCAGCCCAAACTGCGCATCATCAACAATAAAATGCCCGGCACCACAGCGGTGAATAAGCCAATGCTGCCCGCAATGCGCCAAGCCATCTGAGCCGGAAAATGCGCATGCAGAAAGGGCTGAAACCGGAATAAAAGCGCGGCCGAGACCATGGGAAGCCAAATGGGATGCAACAGCCAGGAAAGCCCATGCCACAGCATCAGAATACTTTTCGAAGTCGGGCCACCGGAATGCCCAATTGTTCACGGTACTTCGCTACGGTGCGCCGCGCTATGTTGTAGCCCTGCTCTTTTAATATCTCGGCCAAACGATCGTCGGTGATGGGTTTGCGCTTGTCTTCCCCCTCTATGCAATCGCTCAGTATTTTTTTCACCTCCCGCGTGGACACCTCTTCTCCACTGTCGGTGGACAAGGATTCAGAGAAAAAGCTTTTTAGCAATAAGGTGCCGTACGGAGTTTCTATGTATTTGCTGTTGGCCACCCGGCTTACGGTCGAAATATCCAAATTGACCCGGTCGGCCACATCTTTCAAAATCATGGGTTTGAGCTTGGTCTCATCCCCACTCAAAAAGTACTCTTTTTGCAGTTCCAATATGGTATGCATCACCAACATTAAGGTGTGTTGCCGCTGTTTGATGGCATCGATGAACCAACGGGCCGAGTCGAGCTTTTGCTTGACAAACTGCAGGGTTTGCTTTTCTTGTTCATTGGGCTGCCTTTTTTGTCGGGCTATGCCTTCCATCATGTTGTGGTAATGCCTCGATACCCGCAGCTCGGGTGCATTTTTTCCGTTTAGACTCAGCTCCAGTTTGTCTTCATCTACCACCAACGAAAAATCGGGCACGATAACGGGAACGTTGCGTTGAGCCGCCGTGGCGCTACTTCCGGGTTTTGGATTTAAATGCGTAATTTCCTGAATGGCCTCTTTCATGTCGGCCTCGGTCAAGCCCAAACGCTTTTGAATTTTCTCAAAGTGTTTTTTGCTGAACTCCTCAAAATACGATTCCATGATGGCAATGGCATGCAGGACTGAGCTGCTCTTTGATTTTCGTTTGAGCTGCAACAGAAGGCATTCGGCCAAATCACGGGCTCCCACGCCGGCAGGATCAAACTGCTGAACAATGCCCAAAATCCGCTCCAGTTCTTCCGAGCTGGTTTCAATGCCCTGCGAAAAGGCCAGGTCATCAACCATGGCTTCAACATCCCTCATCAGGTAGCCATCTTCATCAATGTTTCCAATGATGTGGCGGGCAAGGACTTGTTCGGCATCGCTCAAGGCATGCCAGCCAATTTGAACGGTAAGCTGTTCCTGAAAGCTGGGGCCGGCCGAGTAGGGGATGTCCCGGTGTTCGTCGTCCGCACCCTGATTGCTGATCTGTGTTTTATAGTAGGGATAATCGTCGTCGTCAAGGTAATCGCCCAAATCCAAATCTTGGTCTGAATTTTCTTGGCTATCTTCTTGTGCATTCTCGGCCTCCAATTCCTGATCTGAGGTTTCAGCGCCTTCTTCCAAGGCCGGATTCTCCTCAATTTCCTCTTTGATGCGCTGCTCTAACGCGGCCACAGGAACCTGCAACAGCTTCATCAGTTGAATCTGTTGTGGACTCAATTTTTGCTGAAGCTTTTGTTGTAGGGATTGGCGCATCGCAGCCATAGGAAATCGGTTTATGAATGCTTGGCTACAAAGGTAGGGAAAATCGGGGGTTTAAGGGCTAATTGTTGCCGCTTTCCCCATGGTTTTCGCCAGACAGATTCAATGCTTCAGGGGCAAAATAATCGATGATTCCCCTTGCCACTTCGGCTCCAACTACCCCCTTCAATTCCTCTTCGCTGGCTTCCCGAATTCGGCGTACGGATTTAAAGGCCTTTAATAAATCTTGGGCCCGCTTTTTACCGATGCCCGCTATGTTTTCCAGCTCACTTTTTTTCAGCGATGCCCGATGCCGCTGTCGGTAATGTGCAATGCCAAACCGATGGGCTTCATTGCGCATCTGTTGTATTACCTTTAATGATTCCGACCGCTTGTCCAAGTACATTGGCACCGAATCGTTGGGAAAATAAATTTCTTCCAACCGCTTTGCAATGCCAATGATGGCCACTTTGTGCTGCAATCCAAGTTCAGATAAGGCCTGCAATGCTGCGTTCAATTGCCCTTTTCCTCCATCAATAACAATCAGCTGAGGCAAGGTTTCGGGCTGTTCAACACAGGCTCTGTAGCGCCTTGAAATGACTTCCTTCATGGTAGAAAAGTCGTCAGGGCCCTCTACGGTTTTTACGTTGTAGTGCCGGTAATCGGCTTTGCTGGGCTTGGCATGTTTAAAGCAGACCATGGCCGAAACGGGAAAGGCGCCCTGAAAGTTGGAATTGTCAAAGCACTCCATATGCACTGGAAGTTCTTTTAAGCGAAGGTCGCGCTGCAGGGTTTCCAATATGCGCTGAGTATGCCGTTCCGGGTCTTTCACCGACATTTGGCTGAGCTTTTCTTTTCGATAAAAGCGAATGTTCCGTTCGGCCAAATCCAACAGGGCCTTTTTTTCGCCCCGCTGAGGGACAATCAGCTCCAATCCTTTAAATTCTTCTTCCGGCAAAAAAGGCACCACCGCCTGAGGGGCCTCACTATCAAAGCGCAACCTCAATTCCAGCATGGCCATACGCAGTAGTTCTCCGTCGCTTTCCTCCAAACCGGGCTGCAGTTCCAAAGTAAATCCCTGCACAACGGCTCCTTCTGAAATTTGCAGGTAGTGCACATAAATTTCTTCGCTGTCGCGGGCATAGGCAAATACATCCAAATGCTCCATGCCCATTTGTACCACTACCGATTTGGCCCGAAATTGTTCTATGCTCTCCAATTTGAGTTTGATGTGCTGGGCCTCTTCAAATCGGTATTGGGCGGCACATTCGTTCATCTGTTGCTTTAATTCCCGAATCAAACTGCCTGTTTTTCCACGCACAATGGCCCGGGCTTCGGCCACCATTTCCATGTACTCGGCCTCGCTCTGTTCGCCGACACAAGGTCCCAGGCAGTTGTTCAAATGGTATTCCAGGCATACTTTAAATTTCCTTGCGGCAATGTTTTCGGCGCTCAAATTCAATTTACAGCTACGAAGGGGGTAAATGCTGCGAATTAAATCAAGCACAGCGCGCATGGACTTCACCGAGGCAAAGGGTCCTAGGTATTCTGAACCGTCTTTCAGCTGTTTTCGGGTGCTGAAAATGCGCGGAAAAGGCTCTTTTTTTATGCAAATCCAAGGGTAGGTTTTATCGTCCCTCAGCAAAATATTGTACCTGGGCTGCAGGGCTTTGATGAGGTTGTTTTCCAGCAGCAGGGCATCCCATTCGGTTTCGGTCACCAGGGTTTCAATCCGACTCGTTTTCCGCACCAGCACACGCAGTCTGGCCGAATCGTGTTCTTTTTGAAAGTACGAATTGACGCGTTTTTTCAGGTTTTTCGCCTTGCCAACGTACAGCAGATTTCCTTCGGCATCAAAAAAGCGGTACACGCCGGGGGCATCGGTCAGCGATTTAAGTTGATCGGCCAGGGCAAATGAAGACGCGTCGGGCATAGCACAAAGATAGGGATTCGAAAGGCTGGTTTTATTGGGGCGGCTGACGGGCTTTCTCAGGTAGTCCGCAGCTGCCGGAAGGCTGGCCCAGCGGCTTGCGTGGGCTCCTAAAGTCGCCTCCGCGCTGCGCGGGCCAGGCTCCGGCAGCTTGGCGTGCTACCTTGTTCAATCCCTGCCGCAGGCCACATCATAAAAAAAGCCCCCCAATACCATTGGGGAGCTTTTATTTTTTTGGCTGACCTGACCTTTACAATCAGTCTTTTTTACCCAGCGAGTTGCATTTGAAGTCGTCAGAAACAATAGGGTTAAGACCTTGATTGGCTCCGGTAATGACTTCGAAATTGGTGATTTTTATGCCCAACATGCCGCTGGCGGCCACAGACGAATCCAAAGTGCCAATGCGGAAACCTACCCGACTGGGTTGGGCTTTATACACCCGTTCAATCACGGCGGTATCAAAACCACTGATGGATTTCACTGTAATCATGTTGCCCGTGCGGCGAACGTTGAAAATTCCTTTGTTTCCATTGGTGTTTGTGTACACCGTGTCGCTCACCGTGGCTACGGCAAACAGCTTGCCATTCATGATGCCCGCCATAACGATGGAGGTGTCGAGAATGGTATCCGGAACGGTTGGGTCATACAATACCAGCGCCGCATACGAAATATCGTCGGTCAAATTGGGCCTGGCAAAATTCCTGAAATCAATCCGGAAGTTGAAGTCCCCACTAACGGTTCTTTGATAGGTTTCTGCATCTACTCCAGAGGGATTTTCCATTTGCATGGAAAGTTCATCGTTGATGGTGTCGATTTCTACAATTGCCGATGGATTTCGAAGGCTGACATACCAATTTTTCTGGCAATCTCCTTCTCCGCTATCGCAAGAGAAAAATAAGATGAATCCTGTTAACAGACTAAGGTAACCGAAGATGCGCTTCATACGGCGTTGGGGTTTTTATTCATTCAAAGATAGATAGAAATTTGAGATTGTGCTACCGAAAGAAATTCATTTCATCCAAATAGACCCAAGCGGCATGGGGCATAAAATGCCGCACATCTTTTCCCTGGGCAATTGAATTTCGAATGAAGGTGGAAGATATTTCAAGTTGTGGAGCATCTAGTATGCTAACCGAAGGGTGGTTGACCCATTCGCCGCCGTCATATCCGGGACGCGGCAGCATAAGAATTCGGTGGTTGTTCAAAATATAGTCCTGATTCTTCCATTTATGAAAGGTTTGCAGGTTGTCGGCTCCCATGACCAACCAAAAGCGGTGGTTGGGATGCGATTCCTTTAATTTCATCAGGGTGTAGGCGGTATAATTGGGCTTTGGAAGCTTGAATTCTACGTCTGAAACCCGGAACCGAAGGTCATCACCGACAGCCCGCCGAAGCAGCTCCAACCGCTGATAGTCGGGCAACAATCCGCTGGAGGCTTTCAGCGGATTGTGTGGAGTTACAACAAACCAAAGGGATTGAACAGGCCCCTGACTAACGATATAATTGGCCATAGCCATATGCCCAATG
>JAQCBQ010000168.1 GCA_027621385.1 Bacteroidota bacterium
CACCCCTACGGGGTTCTGATGTCCTGAGCTCCAATCTGTTCTATTTTGGTCTTATTAATAGGGCTCTAAGACTTCGGTCATGCAATCCATAGAGGGCATGTGCTATTAGCTTGTCCACTTTAGTACAACAAATGCCGCAGGACAGGAAATGCAATTCCATGATAATAATTAAGTTATAAAATAACCCAAAAAATGGTGGACAAGTCAGGATGCATTGTACTAAAGCCGAATTATCAAAATACATCTACCCACCCGGCTCTTTTCTCAGGTCGCCCGCGGCAGGGATTGAACCAGGTTGCCCGCAAGGGGGGCCTGGAGCTGCCCGCGTGGCGCGGAGGCGACTTTAGGAGCCACCGCAAGCCCGCTGGGCAGCCCAGCGGCCACCGCGGACAACCGGTGAAAGCCCGTAGCCGCCCCAATAAATCAGATCAATTCCAACATCATGTTTCGGCGCAGTCCTTGGGTGTTGAACCAGGACGACTAAAAAACCGCAGCCAGCCAACAAACAATAAAAAAATTAGGCCGTATGTGATGAATACGTAGGTGTAGGAATGATTGAAGGCATAAAAGGCCGAGCTGGAATAGCGCTGCATGAACATCAATCCTGTAAGGCGAAACAGATTGCTGGCTTGCACCAGAAGTACGCCCACAGGCAAAAACCAGGCTTTTTGACGAAGGCGACCGGGGAAAAGTACAATCAACAAAGAAAAAATGACCGTGGCCGGTATGGCCAGGCAATGGTCTTCAATGGCTAAGCCACGTGTGCCTTCCAGATAAATGACTATGCCCTCTTGCCGAACCTGTTCTTCTCCAACGGCCTGTGCGACCATGCCCAGGAAGTCCACATTGAGTTTTCCCATCCACACATTAAAGGAATTGCGGGCGGCGTTTAATTCAGGGATCAGATATGTTATGGCAACGTAGCCTTTCCACAGGACATAAGACAAGGCCATGCGAGCCATAAAACCAAGGGGATGCGTCCCGTCTTTAATGGCATTCAGGCTTCCCGATTTAAGCATCGGTAAAATTAAATGCGTTGGAAAAAGAGCAAAATGAAGGAGCCAAATGCCACAGCCCCAAAAATCAACAGTCGATAGTCGATTTTATAAAAAGTGGAATTTTTATACACGGATGGAGCCGAACCGACAAAGCCAAAACTCAGGGCAACAGAAGTGAGAACAGAAGCCAGAGCCGTTAAGGAAGCCCACCAAAAAAACAAATGATCGGTATTTCTACGGCCTAAAAAATACGCCATCACAGCGAGGATTAGGGCAGGAAATGCAAGATGCCAAAACGCAAACTTAGATTTACCTCCATGGGTTTGAAGTAAAGAAGCGCTGTTGGAAAACTGCAGAATTTCAGGCCCAATAAAAAGAACGGGAATCAGGGTGACTGAAAATCCAATTAAAAAAAAGACCAATGAAAACTCCATTGGTACTCCCATGTAGAACAGAAAGTCAGCAACCACCCCTGTTTTATTGAACGCGCTGGCTAAAAATGCTCCAGGCCAAGTGAAGGAAAAAAGGCGAATTGAAAAAATGACCGAGCGAAGCGGATGGTTGGTGGCCCGCAGGTCTCTGGTTATCAAAGACAATACCCCTGCCAAAATGGGCAAACCCAATAGGGCCGACATGAAATAGAATATGGCTCCGGATCTCGTCCAATTTCGTTCATTCTCGATGGAAATATCCAAGTCGCCCCACACAAAACTTGGATTCAAGTCCAATGCCTGTAGCGTAAACAGAGAGCAAACTGACCATAGCCAACTGCTTATTGCAAAAGCCAAAACAACTGACATAAAGGCATTAAGCCGAGCATTCATCCATCTTGTTTTACCTGCAAATGTAATCAATCTGAAAAAACTCTTTCCCCCCGCTCAAAACCAATCCCCTTTCTATCAATTTATTAAATTTGTGGTTTAATCGACTCGATTTTATCATGAACATCATAATTCCCATGGCCGGAATGGGTAAGCGCATGCGGCCTCATACTTTAACCATCCCGAAACCCCTTATTCCTATTGCAGGGAAACCCATAGTTCAACGCTTGGTGGAAGACATTGCCAGAGTTTGTCCGGATAAAATCGACCACATTGTTTTTGTTACCGGACATTTTGGAGAAGAAGTAGAGCAAAAACTGATACAAGCCGCAGAAAAAGTAGGAGCTACAGGGCACATTCGCTATCAGGAAGAGGCCTTGGGAACTGCCCATGCCGTGTATTGTGGTCAAGAGTTTTTAAACGGACCCACCGTGATTGCCTTTGCCGATACGCTCTTTTCTGCCGACTTTAAAATGAACACCCAACAAGAAGGCATCATTTGGGTAAAAGAAGTGGAAGACCCCTCTGCCTTTGGAGTCGTAACTCTAGATTCTGAAGGATACATCAGTGGAATGGTCGAAAAACCCAGCACCTTCGTTTCCAATTTAGCCATCATCGGCATCTATTTTGTGAAAAACGGCAATGGCCTTAAATCAAAAATTGAGCACCTGCTGAACAACAATCTGAAAACTAAAGGAGAATTCCAGCTGACCGACGCCCTTGAATCGATGCGAACAGAGGGCGCTCGTTGGTCAACCGGAGCGGTTAATGAATGGCTGGATTGTGGGAATAAAGATGCCACCGTATATACCAATCAACGCATTCTGGAATTAAATCAATCTCGAGAAAATTTAATTTCGGGGAAGGCTGAAATCATCCAGTCCGTCATTATTGAACCCTGCTATATTGGGCCAGGTGTACGCATTGAAAATTCGGTGATTGGCCCCCATGTTTCCATTGGCGCAAACACGACCGTACTCAATTCCATCCTGAAAAACAGCATCGTTCAAGAACATTCAACCATTCAAGATACCCTGCTTCAAGATTCCATGGTTGGAAACCATGCCTCACTGCGTTCAGAGCCCTGCCGCTATTCCCTTGGAGATTACTCTACGCATGAAGGGTAACCGGTTTTTGTTGCTGTTCTGTTTTGCCATTGCTCCCAGCATTTGGGCTCAAGAAACAGAGGCTAGAGTAGCCTTTAAGCAGGCATTCTACACCGCCACAACGCAAAAAATAATCCAAAACAATAAAAAGGCCTTAGAGCTTTTTATCGACCTCTGTGCTAAATATCCAGAAGAGGCCGGACCTGCGCATGAAGTCGCGCAGCTGCTGGCTGAAAAAAATCCGGAAATGGCCTTGCCTTTTGCCCAACAAGCCCTTCGCCTGCAGCCCCAAGAACCTTGGTTTCATTACTCGGTAATCGGACTTTTAGATAAATTAGATAAAAAGGAGGAGGCTGCCGCGCTTAAAATGGGCTTGTTCAACCTGAATAAAGACTTCGAACAAGCGGTTGAAGCGGCCAACTGGTGGATTGAGAGCAACAACCGCAAGCAGCTGTCGAAATGGATTGCTCAATTTATTCAACAACCAGAATACCAATCGGAAGCCATACGGGTGGAACTCGCCCAATACCGCAAGCTCAACAATCCCAAAAAATACCTCAAAGCCGTTCAAAAGCTCTACGCCAAATTCCCAAACGAAGCGGTGGTATTGGGTTCCATGGCGGAGGCTCAAGGGCAGCTGAAGAAATGGAAAGAAGCTGAAGCCCTGTACCGGCAACTTGCCCAGGAACATCCCAATGACATTAAAGTGCATTTTGCTTTGGCTCAAGCTTTCGAATCTCAGGGATTGTTGGATTCGGCCCAGGCCTCACTCGGTCGAGGCTTTCAACACCCTGCCGTTCCACTTTCCGTTAAAATTCAGGTGCTGCAAGCCCTTCTAAACTCCTCAGAAAAAAAGCCACATCGACAAAAACAGGCACTGCATTTAGGCCGAATCCTTCAGATGGAACATGGGGCGGAGCCCTCTACCTATTCCCTGTTGGGCGACATTTACGCCAATGAAGGCCTCCTCGATACTGCGATTTTGTGGTACCGCCGCCATGTGGAGGCGGCGCCTCCCAACCAAACCGTATTTTATCAATTGGTGCGGTTGGAATTATCGAAAGGCCAATGGAAGCAAGCATTGAAAACCGCAGAAAAAATGGCCTCCCTATATCCGGCCAACGCCATCTCTTACCTCTATTTTGGCACAGCGCTGAATAAAAACAGCCAATTCGAAACTGCCCTTGAACAACTTAAAAACGGAGAATCCTACATTCCCGCTTCTGAAATCAATTGGAGGCTCCTCTTATTGTATGAAAAGGCCATTTCGTATGCCGAATTGCATAAATACGACAGAGCGAAAATTGAAATTAGCAGAGGGCAAGATTTGGTGCAGTTCAATGGCCCATTGGCCCTATTGAACATATACCTAATGCTGCATGAGGGCGCTGTGGAATCAGAAATACAGGCGGCACTGAACCTGTATTCAGAACGCATAGGAGAAACTGAGGCCGTAAAATCGGCCCGATATCTGCTCCAAGCAAAAAAGCAAGACGCAGAGCAGGTACAGGAATCTTTAAACGATGCCCTGAAAACCAGCGGACCCGATGCTGTAGCTTTGGAATGGATTGGCGATGCCTTTCGGCATCTGGGCATGAACGAACAGGCCAAGTTAGCCTACATGAAAGCTTTGGAATTAAATCCAATTCTAATTGGGCATCTGCAAGATAAAGTATCATCTTTGTCTGAAATTCCATGAAGATGTTCCGGGGCTTTTGGCTATTGGTAATGGTTGGTTTTGGCTGCGTGGCTCCGAAGGCTCGTAAGCCATTGCAAGAGCTGAACCAGGCCAACCTTGCCGTTCAAAAGCAATTTGATTCGCTGTTGAGCAATCAACCCGATTGGCAGTGGATGGAAGCGAAATTCAACGCCGACATTCGGGTCGGAGATGAGCGCTTTTCGGCCAAAGGCCGACTTCGCATGCGCAACGACAGCTTAATCTGGCTGTCCATCAAGCCCGATATTGCCATCATCGAAGTATTTCGCATCATCATCGTCAACGATACCGCGCAGGTGCTCGATCTGCTGAATAAAAAGTATTACTCGGGCTCCGTTCGGCAAGCCACTTCATGGCTAGGTCCGGAAAGTAGCTTGGCCGAGCTGCAAAACATCATTTGGGGCTACCCCTTTTTAATTTATCCCAAAGAGAATTTTTCTTCCTATTTGGCCGACAAGGAAGCCGTATTAAGTACCTTCGGCAGTTTGGAAGAACCCTCCTTGCCCAATATTGATGGGCAGCGCTTGCGCTTTTTCGGCTTGGGCCGGTTGAGCCAGAGTCTGATTGTTCGCGCTGCGGAACAGCAACGCATTCGAATGGAATTCACGGGCTACCATCCCATCGAAAAACAATTGTGGCCGGGGAAAATCGAAATTTCTACGCGGGCCAACGCCAAAGACATTCGCATCAGCTTAGACATGCAGCGCATGCAATTGCAGGGGCCGCTCGATTTCCCCTTCACCGTGCCCGACGCCTATCCGCGCTTCAATTTAAGTCAATTCGGGGGGAAATAATTTTTGTTTTTTTTGGGGGGGCGGCTATTCCGGCTTTCGTGGGTAGTACGCGCTGCTGAGGCCGCGGCAGCAGTGGGTGCAGCGTGGCTCCCAAGGTCG
>JAQCBQ010000169.1 GCA_027621385.1 Bacteroidota bacterium
CAGATATTGTTCTGTTTTTGGCCATCGCTTCCAATTTACTGCCCTTTCGGTATTATATGGTTAATCGGCAGCATGAGCAAACCGGAAAAGGCATTCTGTTTTTCACCTTCCTGGTAGCCTTGATTTATGTGTTCATTGTATTGGGCCAAGAGGAAAACTGGTTTCAATGAGATTCTATGTGGTGGCTGGTGAAGCATCAGGCGATGTGCATGCCGCAGGCTTGATTCGAGCCATACAGCGGCAGTGCCCCGACGCAGAATTTCGTGGAATGGGCGGAGATGCATGCGCTGAAGCGGGCATGGTGCTGCACCGGCATTTTGCCCAACAGAATTACATGGGCTTTGCTGAAATTGTTACCCACCTACCGCAAATTTTTAAGAACATTCGCGAAACGGTAGCCGATATTCAGAAGTACCAACCCGATGTGGTGATTCCTGTCGATTATCCCGGATTCAATTTTCAAGTCATGAAACGCGTCCATGCGCTGGGAATTCCGGTGGACTATTTTATCCCTCCCCAAATTTGGGCCTGGCGGCGCGGCCGAGCAAAAACATTGGCCCGTTATACCCGACGGCGCTTGGTGGTTTTTCCGTTTGAACCCGATTTTTATGCCTCAATGGGTGTTGCCGTAGATTACATTGGAAACCCATTGCTGGATGAGTTGAGCTATTCCAGCAACACCTCCCGTGAAGGTGCGCCGGTGTTGGCATTGCTGCCCGGAAGCCGGCGTCTGGAGGTACAACACATTTTACCCATTATGGTAAAAGCAGCACAATCTTGGCCCGTGCCCGTAGTTGTATGTGGCATGCGGCACCTTCCGGAATCGCTGTACAAACCTGCTCTTCGTGCAGGATTTGAACTCGTTTACAATCAAACCACAGAGACCCTTCGACGCGCTGAACAGGCTTGGGTGGCCTCCGGAACAGCCACCCTCGAAACGGCCTTGCTGGGTGTCCCTCAAGTGGTTTGCTATAAAGCTTCGGCAATTTCTGTGGGCATTGCTCGCCGATTAATCCGGGTCCCCTACATTTCTTTGGTCAATCTTTTATTGAATAGAAATGGAGTTAAAGAGTTAATTCAGAACGATTTGAATTCCGATTCCCTACGCGCTGAAGCCCTGGCCTTGCGGGAGGAACCGCGCCGGCAGGCCTTACTGGCAGATTATGCTGAATTAAAAACCATTCTAGGTGATTCCGGATGTTTTGATCGAGCAGCTGCCTTGATTTTATTAGGGTTGCAGAAATGAAGCCCAAAAATGGAAGGGGTAGAAATTGAGCCGACCCGATTAAAAATACCTACCTTTAACACATGCGTTTGCTTTTCATTTTCATCTGTCTTGCTGGCCTATTGAAGTTTGTTCAACCCCTGTCCAGCCAAATTGCACACCCCTACGATTACGCCAGGGCCATTGCCAGACCCTCTGAAGGTTTTGTCCGGCAATGCAGTCAGGCCATTCAGGATTTTGGCAAAAAAGATACCGCAATCCAAGGACAGCAACTGCGTGAATGCATCCGAATGCACGAGTTGTTCGCCAAAAGTGCGGAATCTATACCTAACGACTATCGAGGAAATCCAGAATACAAACAAGCTCTTTTGGTGTTTTTTAAGGAAACACAAGACAGCCTCTTGCCTGTTATGCAGTCCCTATCTAAACGTGTCTTTGTGTATCCCCCCGAGGTAAAAACAGACCAGGATTTATCCCCGGAACAACGGCTTATTTTTCTGGATTTAATGCAAGCCAATCAAATATTGGGCAGAAGGTTCACGGCTTTGAAAGCAAGCATTCAAAAATTTGAGCAAACGTTTTCTCCTGAATACGGAAATTATATCTGCGTCGCCATTGAAAATGCCTTTAATTTGGTGGCAGAAGCGCGCAAAACAGGAAAAACACCTCCTCAGCAGCCGTTCATTTTTGACATTCCCGGTTCTTGGAGTCCGCATGGTCCGGGAGGGCCCTTTCTGACCTTTACCTTTGGAAAAGGACCTGTTGAGGGTGTGGGCCAAATCAAACCCAAATACGATGAACTCATAAAAGGAATCCAATCCTGTCTTTCTGAAAATTACAGCATGGTTCAGAAGGAATTGGCCGGTGGCCTAGCATGGCATTTAACCCTGAAGGGCAAAGGTTGGGCACAGGCGCCCATGGCCAGCATTGCCTTGGAACAACGCGCCGGGCCTGGTGAAATGGTGCTGTGGATTCAAGTGTTCCCCTAAATGCAAAACAAAATGATTATTTCTGGCACCCTGGTAGATATTCCAGGGCAACAACTGCGTCCCGTTCAGATTCATATAGAAAATGGGATTATCTGCGACATTCAACCTTGCTCGAATCCCGACCCGGGCTTTTTGATGCCCGGATTTGTAGACGCTCATATTCACATTGAAAGTTCCATGCTGATTCCGGCTCGATTCGCCGAGGCAGCTCTTCCCCACGGAACCTTAGCCACCGTTTCTGACCCCCACGAAATTGGAAACGTTTGTGGTTTAGACGGCTTGGACTTTATGCAAAAAAATGCGAAAACCGTTCCATTTCACTTTTGTTTTGGGGTCCCTAGCTGTGTTCCCGCCACACGCTTTGAAACGGCCGGAGATACCATCAATGCAACGGATGTGGCCCAGTTGATCTCCCAACCCGATTGGTATTATTTGTCTGAAGTCATGAATGTGCCCGGTGTACTATTCCAAGACCCGGAATTGATGGCAAAAATGAAAGCCACGAAAACCACCAGAAAACCCATTGATGGCCATGCACCGGGTTTGCGTGGACCCGATGCGCTGAAATATGTGCAGGCTGGCATTTCCACCGACCATGAATGCGTCAGCCTGGAAGAAGCCCTGGAAAAAATTTCCTATGGAATGAAAATTCTGATCCGGGAAGGGTCTGCCGCACGAAATTTTGAAGCCCTTTGGCCCCTGCTGAATACACATCCCGAAAGGGTAATGCTGTGCAGCGACGATAAGCATCCCGATGAATTGGTATTGGGCCACATCAATCAATTGGTTGCCCGTGCTGTAGCCCTTGGAGTTCCTCTTTTCAATGTTCTGCAGGCTGCCTGCCTAAACCCCGTACACCACTATGGAATTCCCATGGGTACCTTGCAGGTTGGGCATTCAGCTGATTTTATCCGAGTGGCAGATTTAACCCAATTTAGTACTCAAGAAGCCTTTATTTCAGGGCAACGGGTGGCTCAAGACAGAAAAGCCCTGTTTTCAGTCGAAGAAGCCCAACCTGTAAACCGATTTTATCATTTCAACATTGGCATTGATGACCTTATCATTAAATCCAAGGCTTCCTTTCAGGCCATCGTAGCCGAAGATGGCCAATTGATCACCAAGGCAAATACCGTCATTCCTCCTACTCAGCAACACAATGGAGAGACCATCGCTGTGACCAACAGCGACGAAAATCTTTTAAAACTGGTGGTGGTTAACCGGTACAAACAAGCTCCGCCGGCCTTGGCATTCATTCAGAACATCGGATTGAAAAAAGGGGCCTTTGCTTCCTCTGTGGCTCACGACTCCCACAATGTTATTGCCGTAGGTACAGATGATGCTTCCATCCTGATGGCCATAAAACGAATCCGCACCATGCAGGGTGGGGTTAGTGCAGCCTGCGCTCAAGACCAAATCGATATCGGCTTGGCCCTTCCCTTTGCAGGCCTGATGTCAGGTGCTTCTGCCGAAGAAGTTGGGCGTCAATATGCGGAACTGGACGGATTGGTTAAATCTTGGGGCTCTTCCCTGCGCGCCCCCTACATGACCTTGTCGTTTATGGCTTTGTTGGTCATTCCAGAATTAAAACTATCCGACTTGGGCCTGTTTGATGGAACTTCGTTTACCTTGATCGACTAGACC
The DNA here is from genome assembly GCA_027621385.1 of Bacteroidota bacterium. Lineage (GTDB taxonomy): Bacteria > Bacteroidota > Bacteroidia > CAIKAF01 > CAIKAF01 > CAIKAF01. Next base: position 3,856 of record JAQCBQ010000169.1, read on the forward strand.
TGGCCATAGCCACATCATTATCCAATTGTTTCAATAGCGTTTTGAGCGGAATCGGTTTAAAATCAACCTGAATCGAGTCAGCCCCCGAATCGGTACTCCGAAAAAATAAATTATCTGCCACTAAGACATCAGATGAATTTATAGCCCAAATTTTATAGGGTGCATTTGGATTTATACGAAGTTTGCTTGCCGACATCATCCAAATTGTCTTTGAATTCAAGTCCGCCACATAATAAGCATACGCATTTTCCTTTCGTTGTTTTGGAAGCCTTGGATTCACCACCATCTGGCTTGGCAAGGGCACAAACTTATCTATGTTTTTTATTCCAAATCCATCCAGAACAAAGGTTCTAAGTACCAATTCTGTTATGTTATTCGATGGATATTCATACAATTCTTGTCCATTTACGATGTAGCAATGATCTGTTAAAACATGGTATGTATAAGGATGTTGATATTCAAATTTCTCCAAGAAATTGGGGTAAAATGCCGCATCCAACCCCTGATTGGGCGCCGGCTGAACACTCAAAGTACAGGATTTCATTCCTAAACCCAATATCACCTGACCTTCGGGGGTAAAATCGATGTTATCAATCCGATAATTTCCCGTGTGTTGGGCAGATGGATCATCGGTTATAGAAAGGAGCAACTGTTGTACTTCCGAAAAATCCAACTTGGTTTCATGGAATTTACACTGCGCAAGGGCACTAATCTCGTCGATGTATCTGGTGTGCAAATCTACTTTCCATTTTTTGAACCTCAGAATGGCTTTTTCCGGCTGACCGACTTCTTGCCTCAAATAAACGAAATAAGGGTGCAACAATTCAGGAAGAAAGCGCTGCGTAAAAGCCGAGGTTTTCACCTTGGGTTCAGGAGCAGCCGCAGGCCCAAGCTCTTCCCATTTTTTGGATTTGGGGTTTAGGGTTAGATTCAAAAAATCATTTTCCTTGCGGGTTGAGGCCACATTTACCACAATGGGAGCCTTAGGATTCATCTTCAATTCCGTTCCATTCTGATGGGCATAAATTTCAAACATGCCCGCACTGCTCAAGGCACCCCCCACTCCGTTTTCGCTAAATTCCATGGGGATACCAGATGCGAAGATTTCACTAAGGCTGTGCCATTCATTGAATTCCAATTGAACCACTCCCCTAACCCGCTTTCCGCCGGGGAACAAAAATGCTCCCGAAGGAATATGAATTTCGGTACCTGATTCCAGGTATACATCCTTTGCTTTTCCAGCCTCAATCTCAAACTGCAAAGGGGGCCTATCTTCTTCCGGAAAAGGGGATGTGCGGTTAAACCTCGCCGCCGAGTTCGGCTTAACTTGGGGACTGGAAGGGCCGCTTTTATGGGTCAAATCACCCTTGCCTTCTTTCACCATGTCCGCTGAATCAACCAAGGGAAAGTTGGGGCCTGCTGCTTCATTTTTAGAACTGGAATTCGGCTGACAACCAAATAAGAAAACACCTGCAAGAAATACAATAGGAAATGAATTCATAGAATAAATTTTCCCTCAAAACGAATTGACCTTGAATTTATTGCATCATACGTACAGGTTATTCTGCGAACAAAACGGCTTTACTGTTGAACTCAGGTCTACCGTCTCATTCCGGTAAATT
>JAQCBQ010000170.1 GCA_027621385.1 Bacteroidota bacterium
TGCACGATTCAGAAAGCTTTTCTGAGACTCCCCAAGGCGAACCTGGTTCCGTTTTTCAACTTCCCCAAACTCCCGTAGTTCACTCCAAAAAGTGCCCTAACTGTTCTTCGCCACCCCAATACGTGACGAATCTGTCCTTTTTAACGTTTCATCGATGAACTACGAATTTACGCGAGGATTTTCAAAATGTCAAGGTGGAATCGCATTTAAATGTATTTTTTGTTGAAGACAATAGAGAATTTCAGCATTCAACTTACATGGACGGCTAGCCATTTAAAGCTATAAGGCGCAAATTTGGACTAGAAATAAATTTAATCCCACCAGAAACCTTCTATTTTTCGGATCTAAATGAAACCCCAGCTTTCAATCGAAAAAACATATAACTTCAAACCCAAAAAAGGATTACCCCACAGTTCATTTATAAAATGACCTTAGAAATTCGGTTTTAACGTGTATTTGCTGTAAAAATCCGTAATGATTTTCACCGCTTCGTCCGCTGAATCGGCCAATTGAAATAAATCCAAATCCTGTGGGCTTATGTTGCCTTCTGCTTCCAATAAAGATTTTTTAATCCAATCGATTAAGCCAGACCAATACTCTGAGCCCATTAAAACGATTGGGAATTTGCCAATCTTAAAGGTCTGTATCAAGGTTAACGATTCAAACAATTCATCTAAGGTTCCAAATCCTCCGGGTAATACAATAAAACCTTGAGAGTATTTAACAAACATGACCTTACGGACGAAGAAATAATCAAAATTCAAGTTTTTATCGCTATCAATGTATGGATTTGGCTCTTGTTCGAAAGGCAATTCAATGTTTAAACCAACAGATTTACCGCCTCCCTCACGGGCTCCTTTATTGGCAGCCTCCATAATTCCAGGGCCGCCTCCAGAGATGATTCCAAATCCTTGTTGAGTTAATTTATGTGCCACTTCAGAAGCCAAAGCATAGTATTTGTTGTCTGTTTTTGTTCTGGCAGATCCAAAAATGGAAACACAAGGGCCAATTTTGCTCATTTTTTCAAAGCCCTCAACAAACTCACCCATTATTTTAAACAGGGCCCAAGAGTCGTTTGTGCGAATTTCTGTCCAATCTTTTTCCTTAAAGGCATCCTTAATTTTGTCTTCGCCATTCTTGGCGTACTCTTCTTTATCAATCATATTATGTTATTAGAGGTGAAAGATCACAATTCTTTTGCTAAAAAGCGAGCCGTATGGTTGTCGTGTAAGGAAACGAAATCTTCCGGCAGACCTTGAAATAGCACTTGGCCTCCTTGGTTACCGCCTTCCGGACCTAAATCAATCAAATAATCAGCAGACTTAATCACATCCATGTTGTGTTCAATAACCACGACGGAATTGCCTTTTTCCACCAATTTATTTAACACATTTAGAAGCAGACGTACGTCTTCAAAATGCAATCCAGTAGTGGGTTCATCTAAAATATACATGGTATTGCCTGTTCCGGGGCGTTGCAATTCGGTAGCCAATTTCACCCGTTGAGCCTCTCCACCAGATAAGGTGGTGGAGCGCTGTCCTAGTGTTAGGTATCCAAGGCCGATTTCATTCAAAACAGAAATTTTTTTGTGAATAGCGGGTATGTGTTCAAAAAATGTCTCGGCAGTTTCTAAATTCATATCCAACACATCCGAAATGGAGGCCCCTTTATACCTAACTTCCAATGTTTCTGAATTGTACCGTTTACCTTGACAGGTAGGACACATAACTTCCACGTCTGGAAGGAAATTCATTTCTATCACCTCTACACCACCACCACGGCAGGTTTCGCAGCGCCCTCCTTTCACATTGAACGAAAAACGACCTGCGGAATAGCCTCTGATTTTAGATTCTGGAAGCAAAGCAAACAAGGCGCGTATATCGTTAAAAACTCCGGTATAAGTAGCTGGATTGCTTCTCGGAGTTCTACCAATGGGAGATTGATCTACCCGTATTACCTTATCTAAATTTGAAATACCTTTAAATGAATCGTAGGGTAGATTCGGCAATTCAGCCCGATTCAGGGTATTCGCCAATACCGGATACATGGTTTCATTAATCAAAGTCGACTTTCCACTTCCTGAAACTCCTGTAATACATACAAAGCAACCCAATGGAATAGAAACATTAACGGACTTGAGGTTATTTCCACATGCTCCCAAAATGCGCAACTGATTTCCATTTCCTTTTCGGCGAATGGGTGGAGTTGCAAGGGATAGTGTCCCTTTTAAATACTGGGCTGTAATTGAATCCAATTCCATCATTTCCGTTGGAGGACCAGAAGCGACAATGGTTCCTCCATGCACTCCTGCACCTGGACCCACATCAATCAGAAAGTCTGATTCCAACATAATGTCTTTATCGTGCTCCACAACCAAAATCGAGTTTCCGGTATCTCTAAGGCTTTTTAATGCCTTAATTAGCCTATGATTGTCACGTTGGTGGAGACCTATAGAGGGTTCGTCTAGAATATATAATACCCCAACTAATTTTGACCCAATTTGGGTCGCAAGGCGAATGCGCTGTGCCTCTCCTCCCGATAAGGTTCTTGCTCCTCGATTTAGATTCAAATACCCTAAGCCGACCTCCTTTAAAAAGGAAATCCGGTGCTTTAACTCTTTAATTACTTCAGCCGCTACAGTAAGTTGTTTTTTAGACAAATGCGCAGGTAAATCTTCAATAAAATCATTCAGTTCAACAATACTAAGTTTACTTACATCAATGATGGAAGTTGAATTCAGAACAAAATGTCTAGCCTCAGGCTTCAAACGACTACCATGGCAAGCCGGGCATTCTTGAAATTCCATAAATCCTTTTGCCCAACGGTTTAATCGACTGCTGTGGTCATTTTCGGCCTGCTCAACAATAAACGGAGCAATCCCATCGAACCGAAAACTACCAGTGACTCCAGAAATTGGACTTTTAAATTTCAGCGGCTCCGGATGACCATTTAATATGGTTGCTCGAATTTCCGCTGCTAAATTCCCGATAGCCTCGTCCATTGAAAAGCCAAGCGCCCATCCTGCTTGTTCCAGCTGCCTATACATCCAGCCGTTCTTTTGAGCACCCAACGGGGCAATTCCCCCCTTTTTTATAGATAAATTTGGATTGGGAAATATTTTATCCTCAGCAACTACATTAACCTGCCCAATTCCGTTGCAGGTAGAACATGCTCCATATGGACTATTGAATGAAAACATATTTGGGGCAGGCTCATCAAAGGAAATTCCAGAGGTAGGACACATTAAGTTTTTTGAAAAGAAAACGGGGGTGGAGTTGTCCTTCAACAAAACCATTGCGCTCCCTTTGCCTAATTTCAGAGCCACTTCCAATGACCGATCAAGCCGTTTCGCCTTTTCTGACTCTACCTGAACTGAGTCCACAGCAATTTCAATATCGTGGACCTTATACCGATCTACCTTAAGTCCATGGGTAATTTCTTTGAATTCTCCGTCAATCCGAACTTTAAGGAATCCAAGCTTCGCACATCGTTCAAAGAGCTCTCGATAGTGACCTTTTCTCCCCTTTACCAATGGAGCCAATATTTGTATGGATTGCCCTTGGAATCGGTCTAAAATTGAATCAAGCATTTGCTTTTGGCTATATCGAACCATGGGTTCTCCTGTCACAGGTGAAAGAGCAACAGAAGCTCGAGCGTATAAAACCCTTAAAAAGTCATAGATTTCTGTAATTGTGCCTACGGTAGAGCGGGGATTTTTATTGGTGGTTTTTTGCTCAATGGCTACCACGGGGCTCAAACCATGGATCCGATCTACATCTGGTCGCTCAAGGTTACCTAAAAATTGACGTACATAAGCAGAAAAACTCTCTAGATACCTTCTTTGACCTTCAGCATAAATGGTGTCAAAAGCCAAAGATGATTTCCCGGAGCCCGACAATCCTGTAATTACAACGAGTGAATTACGGGGGAATTCAACATCAATATTTTTCAAATTATGCTCACGGGCTCCTTCAACCCTAAGGGTAGACTTTCTTTTATTCATGCTTGAAAAACCCTAATTTATAGAAAATGTTCAGGGGTTAATTTGGGTTTAATTTCGGCTGCCAGTAAACTCCGTTACTTTATTGCCCTTTTTAATAGTCAAGCTATAAATGCTAAAGCTCATGCTTAAGAGGATAACCAAAATCAACATGAAATAATAGAAGTTCAGTTTGCTAAAGGTGAAAAGCACCACGACTCCCGTTCCCGAGCAGACGAAAGAAATTGCGGAAAACACAATTGCCGTTTGACGCTCACTAAACCCCTTGTATACCATATGATGGGTAGTATGGTCCCGGCCCCCAACAAAAGGAGATTTTCCGGCAATCAACCTATTAATGGTTACTGTTGCCGTGTCTGTGATTGGGATAAAGAAAAACAGGTATACAAGTAGAAAAGCCCAATGCACATTTCCAATAAATAGCCCAGAACTTAATCCGGTTGAATTACCATTCCAAATTAACGGGATACTTAAGCCTCCAATAAATACTCCGAGAAACATACTTCCTGTATCGCCCATAAACATCTTTGATGGAGACCAATTGTAAAATAAAAATGCCAATAAGGCGGCACTACCTCCGGCGATCAAAGGGAAATATAAAGCATTGCTATCAGGCAGAGACCGAACAGCCATAATTCCAGCCAAACCCAAAAGAATAATAAAGGAAACTGAGCTGGTAATACCATCCATGTTATCCAACATGTTCAACGAATTCATAATGCCCACAATCCATAAAACCGTAAGGGCTGAGTCAAGCAAAGAATGGTCAAATAGATGAATCTTTAAACCCGATGAGGTTAAAATTAACCCGCACAGAAATTGCCCGGCAAATTTAAGCCAAGGCTTTGTATTGTACGCATCGTCAGCTAATCCTATGAGAAACCCTAAAGTTACTGCTCCTGTAAGCCCCAACACTTCTGGTTTTACAACATCATCGGGATACATCAGCATCGAAAAAACCAAGGAGGTCAAGAAAACAATAAAAAATCCAATTCCTCCAACTGAAGGTTTGACAGTTGTTGACCAACGAATTAGGTTTCCTTGGTTTCGATTGCCCAAATTCGAGGAAAATTTCAACAACAAGGCATAAATCAATAATGCCAAGCTGCCACTAAAAACTACAAATAGACTATATACTACCTCCGGTTGAAACACGCTAAAAATTAATTGAAGGGAGTTTGAAAATCAGAAAAAAGTCGAGCGCGTTTATCCTTGTCTGAAAGAATAGGATGTTCAATGTCCCAATGTATGTTGAAGGTAGGATCATTCCAAGCCAAACCATCCTCAGCTTCTTTGAAATAAAAATTGCTGCATTTATAGGAAAATAGAGTAGGGGTTTCCAACGCCAGAAAACCATGCGCAAATCCTTCGGGGATAAATAGCATTTCTCTTTTTTTATCGTCCAAAAGGAAACTTCTATGGTGACCATAGGTAGGAGAAGAGCGACGGATATCCACT
>JAQCBQ010000171.1 GCA_027621385.1 Bacteroidota bacterium
TTTTATTTGGGCGTTTCTAGGCGGTTTTTAAGCAACGGAAAAATAGTTACCAAAGAATTCGAAAACTGGGATACCATTTTGCCCCTGACTCCAAAAATGCTTCAACGCGATGTTAAAATTGTGGAAGCATTGGACAATGAGGAATTGGAAGAATTTATTGACAATCAAATTAAAAGTGGCTCAATTTACCTACCCTTTTACTTGATTGAAAAACACAGTCGGCAGTCGAACCCCATTTCAGCCTTGATTTTAACCTTTATAGCTGTCCCAATTAGTTCTAGGAAAGCCAGAGGAGGAATTGGAATTCAACTTGCCGCTGGGGTAACGCTCGCGTTTGCCTATATTTTTCTTCAAAAAATGACCGTTAGTTTTGCCCTAAATGGAATCTTGGCCCCTTGGCTAGGGGTTTGGCTACCTAATTTTATTTATGTGGGCATCGGATTTATTTTGGCTAAATTTGCCCAGCGCTAATACCATAGCAATATGAACTACTTGGATTTTGAGGAACCCATTCAAAAGCTCGAATCAGAATTGGCAAACTTGCGGGAAACTGCCGCATCAACAGGGACAGATCTAAATCCTGCCATTACTGAAATCGAAGAACGGATTAAAGAAAAAACACATGAGATTTTTAAATCTCTAAGTCCTTGGCAACGAGTTCAACTTAGTCGGCATCCCGATCGTCCCTACACACTAGCTTACATTGAAGCATTAACAGGTGGAGATTTTCAAGAATTGCATGGAGACCGCAATGTGAAGGACGATAAAGCCATGATTGGTGGATTGGGTAAAATAGATGCCTACAACTGCATGATTATCGGTCAGCAGAAAGGAATTAACACCAAAATGCGGCAGTACCGTAATTTTGGCATGGCCAATCCGGAAGGGTACAGGAAAGCCCTTCGTTTGATGAAAATGGCTGAAAAATTTGGCCTTCCTATCGTTTGTTTGATTGATACCCCCGGAGCTTTCCCTGGACTTGAAGCCGAAGAACGTGGTCAAGGCGAAGCCATCGCCAGAAATCTGATTGAAATGTTCCAGTTGACGGTGCCTATTATTTGCATCGTTATAGGAGAAGGTGCCTCTGGAGGAGCCTTAGGGATTGGAATTGGAGATCGGGTGTTAATGCTTGAAAACACATGGTACTCGGTGATTTCGCCCGAATCGTGTTCTTCCATTTTATGGAGAACCTGGGACAACAAAGAACAAGCAGCAAAAGCCTTGAAACTTACTGCAGAGGACATGTTGAGATTAAAATTGATCGATGGCATCATTCCTGAACCATTAGGCGGAGCCCACCGAAATCACCAGGGTGCTTTTGATCAGGTTAAAAAAAGCATATTGACACAGTTGCCTAAACTGTTGAAGTTGAGTCCTGAGAAACGAATTAAAGAACGCATTCAGAAATTTGAATCAATGGGGGTTTTCAATGAATGAGTTCTTAAGCATTGTTCCAGGTCAGGTATCCGTACCGGAATTGCACAACCACTTGCTGTCTGGTGTATCGCCCCGACCAATCGCTTTTGTTTCTACCATCGATTCAAAAGGGAATGTCAATTTAAGTCCCTACAGTTTTTTCAATGTGTTTGGCGCTAATCCGCCCATCGCCATTTTTTCGCCTGCCCGTCGGGTTCGAGACAATACCACAAAACATACCCTTGAAAATGCCCTGGAAACCAAAGAAGTGGTGATCAATATCGTTGATTATTCCATGGTCCAACAGGTTTCATTATCGAGTGTAGAATACCCCAAAGGCGTTAATGAATTTATTAAAGCCGGTTTTACCATGCTAAAATCAGAAACGGTTCAGGCTCCACGCGTAGCAGAATCTCCGTTTCAAATGGAGGCAAAGGTGATTGACGTGATTCAAACAGGTCAGCAGGGTGGTGCTGGAAATTTGGTCATTTGTGAAATTCTAAAGGTTCATATTGCCAAACGGATCTTGGGTCAGGATGGCAGAATTGACCCTTTTAAACTGGATGCCGTGGCCAGGGCAGGGGGAAATTGGTACCTGCGTGCCCAAGGGAATGCGCTCTTTGAAGTCCCCAAGCCTGCTGGACCCGAAGGAATTGGCATTGATGGATTGCCTGAGTTTATTCGGAATCACCATGAGCTGTCTGGAAACCATTTGGGTAGAATGGGCAATTTAGCCCAGTTGCCAAGCCTAGAAGAATCAACCCAATACATTCATTCTCAGGAATTCAAAACTTTGGCAGAACAGCTAAAAGGCAATTCCAGCATCGAGATAGCCAAGATTTTACTTGAAAAGGAAAAGTCCAAAGAAGCGCTAATGGTTTTGTTGGGCTACAACCACCACCCAGCATGCTGATATACAACGTCACTGTGCATGTAGAATATGCCATTGAAAATCAATGGTTGGAATATATGTTGAACACGCATATTCCCGATGTGATGGCTACCCGGTGCTTTTTAGGAGCACGAATGAGCAAGTTGATTTCCGATCAAGATCAAGGAGGAAGTAGCTATTCCATTCAATATTCGATGGAGAATGAAGAGCAGTGGAACACGTATCAAAATCAGTTTGCCCCAAAATTGCAATCTGAACACCTTCAAAAATTTGGCACCCAATGCCTAGCTTTCCGAACACAAATGGAAGTGGTTGCAGAATTTCCTGGCATCAAATCAACGTAAACACATGACAGAAGCACAGACTTGGATTTATATGCTGAAAAAAACAAGAGAGCAGACCCTTTCTCTTTTGAATAAACTCAGCGACTGCGATTTGGATGCCGACTACCTTATTGATGGTAAAAAAGTCAATACCATACGCTGGATTGCAGCCCACTTAGCGGTTAGCGCAAATTTCCTGCAGCTGCACACCACAGGGGGCGATCGTCTAAAATTACCTTGGGCAAGAGCCTATGGGTTGGGGGGGCAAGGGCTTCCTAAAGAGGAAGCTCCGAATTTAAATGAAATACTAGCGGCTTTGTCTGAAATTCAAGACCGGGCGGAAACTCATCTTCAGTCCTTAACAGAAGCAGAATTTGATGCTCCCACCACCACGGGAACCAATTTTGGAGGAGAAGACAGCGTTCGGGCAATTGTTGCTCATCACATCCGCCATGAAAATTCCCATGCAGGTCAGCTCGGTTTGATTTGCAAAGCACTTGGAAAACCAACCATTTAAACCAACCCATGAGCACAAATTCGGCCATTCGAGTTTTTATAGCAGACACCCATTACTTGGTGCGGCAAGGGTTAAAGACAATTTTCGCTGCCCCTGATGGATTCGAAGTGGTTGGGGAAACCGATGACCTTAGTCAAATTCTTAACCTGGTGGAAGAAACCCAGCCGGATGTGGTTGTGGTGGGTTTAAATATTCAAGGGGTTTCTGTGGTTGGGATAATTGAGGAATTAAGAAGGCGGCTTCCGTTTAAAAAAATTCTGGTTTTAGACACCAACGAAGACGCCAACGAAATTGTACGGTTATTAAGTATGGGGGTGCATGGCTACATTTTAAAGCAATGCGACCACCAAGAAATCATCGACGCTGTAAATACCATCGTGCAAGGAAAGAACTTCTTTTGCTCCAATGTACTTAAGCTCAATAAAACTCCACTGAAATCAATGTCGCAGGTGGACAACGACAGCACAATTCGGTTGTCAGAACGAGAGATTGAAATTCTAGAACTGATTTCACAGGGATTAACCAACAATGAAATTGCGGACAGAACCTTTATTTCTTCTCATACTGTCGCATCTCACCGAAAAAGCCTGATGAAGAAGTTTGGCGCTAAAAATAATGTTGACCTTGTCATTTCAGCCATTAAGGAAAATTTTATTGCCTTTTAATCTTCCCCCTACATCAGCAATTCCTTTTTTTCTTTTTTCCCTTAGTAAATCCAGTATTTCCCCATCACTGTTGTTGGGGCATCCCGTCAAAATGTGTCAAATTGGCAGAATTTGAGTAGTGGAATAGGACATAATTGAGCTGATTTCTTGTCCATTCAGCCAAAATAGGCCAGCTGTATCGATTGGAATGATTTTAGTAATGTCCAATGAAAATTTTACCTTAAAAACCTTAGATATGGGAAAGATTATTGGAATAGACCTAGGAACCACCAACTCTTGCGTAGCTGTGATGGAGGGAAAACAACCCGTTGTAATACCCAATAGTGAAGGAAAGCGTACAACCCCTTCCATTGTGGCATTTCTTGACAACGGAGAACGTAAAGTGGGCGATGCGGCAAAGCGTCAAGCCATTACAAATCCGGAAAGAACCATTTTTTCAATCAAACGCTTCATGGGAAGTAGCTTCTCTGAAGTGAGTTCAGAGTTTTCTAGAGTTCCGTACAAAATGGTTAAGGGCGACAACAACACGCCAAGAGTAGCCATTGGAGATCGGAATTATACCCCACAGGAAATTTCGGCCATGATTCTTCAGAAAATGAAGCAAACTGCTGAAGATTACCTTGGAACTTCGGTAACCGAGGCCGTTATCACTGTTCCTGCTTATTTTAATGACGCTCAACGTCAGGCCACAAAAGAAGCGGGCGAGATCGCCGGCTTAACCGTAAAACGCATCATCAATGAACCTACTGCAGCGGCTTTGGCGTATGGCCTAGACAAGCAGAATAAGGATATGAAGGTGGTGGTATTTGATTGTGGCGGTGGTACGCATGATGTCTCCATCCTAGAATTGGGAGATGGTGTGTTTGAAGTAAAATCCACCGACGGCGATACCCACTTGGGTGGAGATGATTTCGACCAAAAAATCATTGATTGGTTGGCCGAAGAATTTAAAAGCGATGAAGGCATCGATTTACGAAAAGATCCAATGGCATTGCAGCGGTTGAAAGAAGCGGCAGAAAAGGCGAAAATTGAACTTTCAAGCTCTACCGAAACCGAAATCAACCTTCCATACATTATGCCCGTGGATGGTGTTCCAAAGCACTTGGTACGCAGATTGACCAGGGCCAAATTCGAACAATTGGCTGATGATTTGATTCGCAGAACCATTGAGCCCTGTAAGTCCGCCTTGAAAAATGCCAATATGTCTGCATCTGACATCGATGAAATCATTTTGGTTGGGGGCTCAACCCGCATTCCTGCCGTACAGGCTGCCGTTGAAAATTTCTTCGGAAAAGCTCCAAGCAAAGGAGTTAATCCAGATGAAGTGGTTGCCATAGGAGCTGGAATTCAGGGAGGAGTGCTTTCCGGCGATGTAAAAGATGTACTTCTGCTCGATGTGACTCCGCTAAGCTTGGGAATTGAAACTATGGGTGGCGTAATGACTCGATTGATAGAATCAAACACCACCATTCCTTCAAAAAAATCAGAGGTTTTCTCAACGGCCAGCGACAATCAGCCCTCAGTAGAAATTCATGTGCTTCAAGGAGAACGGCCCATGGCCAACCAAAATAAAACCATTGGTCGTTTTGTTT